>CAYGNB010000102.1:2293-4611 GCA_964351135.1 uncultured Rhodobacterales bacterium
GCGCGCCCGGAAGTTTTCTCTTGCATTCCCAATAATCCGAATATTAGAAAACAATTCAGAAATACGCAAACGGAAGTTGGGCGGATCGTCAACGATCCGCCATCACGATTGGGGGGAGCAAATGGCCGGACTTTGGTACGAAGAGTTCGAGGCGGGGCAGGTCTTTGAGCACGCGTTGTCGCGGACGGTGACCGAAAGCGACAATATGCAGTTCTGCAACGCGACGCTGAACACGCAGCCGCTGCATATCGATTTTCATTTTGCCGCAGAGACCGAGTATGGTCAGCCGCTGGTCAACTCGCTGTTCACGCTTGGTCTGGTCATCGGGATCACCGTGACCGAGACCACGCTCGGCACGACGATCGGCAATCTGGCGATGACCGACATCAACTTTCCGCGTCCGGTGTTCCATGGCGATACCATCCGCGCGCGCACCACGATCAAATCCAAGCGTGAAAGCAAGTCGCGCCCGAATGACGGTATCGTGGTCTTCTATCACGAGGGACTCAACCAGCGTGGCGAGGTTGTCGCGACCTGCACCCGCACAGCGCTGATGCGCAAGCAGCCGACCGCGGCGTAAGGAGGCGGTTGTGGATCTGAGTTTCAGCCCCGAGGACCGCGAATTCCAGGCGGAGGTGAGGGAGTTCCTTGCCGAGAACCTGCCGGCCAGCGTGCTGGACCGTTCCGACCGGGGATTGCATCCGGCCAAGGACGACATCGTCGCCTGGCAGAAACAGCTGTACCGCAAGGGATGGATCGCACCGAACTGGCCGCAGGAATACGGCGGTACCGGCTGGTCGCTCACGCGCAAGTATCTCTATAACCGCGAATATTTCCTGTCAGGTGCGCCCCAGGTACTGCCCTTTGGCATCAGCATGGTCGGCCCGGTGATCTACACCTTCGGCACGCCCGAGCAGAAGGCGCGGTATCTCGACGATATCCTGCAGTCCAATACGTGGTGGTGTCAGGGCTATTCCGAACCGAACGCAGGGTCGGACCTCGCCAATCTGCGCACCCGCGCGGTGCGCGATGGTGACCATTACGTGGTGAACGGGCAGAAGATCTGGACCAGTTTCGCCCATCTGGCGGACATGATGTTCTGCCTCGTGCGCACCGATCCCGACGCCAAGCCGCAGGAGGGCATTAGTTTTCTGCTGATCGACATGCAGAGCCCCGGTCTGGACGTGCGGCCGATCATCGGGCTCGACGGAGAGCATACGCTCAACGAAGTGTTCTTTGACGATGTGCGCGTGCCGGTCAGCAACCGGATTGGCGAAGAGAACAAGGGATGGACCTATGCGAAATACCTTCTCGGCCATGAGCGCAACCAGGTCGCCCGCGTGGCACGGTCGCAATACCAGTTGAACCGCCTGAAACGGATCGCGGCGGATCAGACCGAGGGCGAGCGCGCGCTGATCGAGAACGACGATTTCCGGCGGCGTATCGCCCGGATCGAAACCGACCTCATGGCGCTCGAGGCGCTGGAGCTGCGGTATCTGTCGCACGAGCTTGCGGGTCGCAAGAACGGCGCGGGGCCGTCGCTGCTGAAAGTGCGCGGCGCCGAGATCGCGCAGGCGATCAAGGGGCTGACGGTCGAGGCGCTTGGACCCTACGGGATGGTGTTCCAGCCCGATCACGACGCGCGGGGGCGCAATGACGGACCGGTCGGACCCGACTACGCGCATGGTGCGCTCGCCGATCATTTCTATCAGCGGGCGGCGACCATCTACGGTGGTTCGAATGAAATACAGCGCAATATCATTGCGAAACAGCTGTTGAGGTAGGGCGATGGATTTCGAGCTTTCCGAAGAGCAGCTGATGCTGCGCGATAGCGTGGACCGGTTCGTCAGGGCCAACTACGAATTCAGCCAGCGTCAGGCCAATGGCGACGACCCGGCGGGTTACAGTGCTGAACATTGGAAGACATTCGCCGAGATGGGCTGGCTTGCCCTGCCTTTCGCCGAGGACAACGGCGGCATGGGTGGCACGGTGCCGGACAGCGCGCTGCTGCTCGGTGAACTCGGCAAGGGGCTGGTGCGCGAACCGTTCCTGAGCAGCGTTCTGCTGGGTGGCCGTCTGATCGAAGAGGCGGGTACCCCCGAGCAAAAGGCGCGGTTGCTGCCGCTGCTGATGGGGGGCGAGGCGACGTTCGCCGTCGCCCTGCACGAACCGCAGGCACGTTACGATCTCGCCCATGTCCGGACACAGGCCGCAAGCGGACAGGACGGCCACAGGTTGACCGGACACAAGAACGTCGTGGCCCATGCCGTCAGCGCGACCCATCTGCTGATCGTGGCCCGCAGCTCTGGCGAACCGCG
>CAYGNB010000102.1:4711-9981 GCA_964351135.1 uncultured Rhodobacterales bacterium
AACCAGGTGATCCAGCACCGGCTGGCCGATATGTTCGGGGCGCTGGAAGAGGCGAAATCGCTGGTCGAGATGACCGCCATGCGGCTCGCCGCCAGAGACGACCGCGCGTCGGAATATGTCGCGGGCACGGCGGCCAAGGTCTTCACCTCCGCCCGCTTTGTCGGCGAACAGGGCATCCAGCTGCATGGCGGCATCGGCATGACCGACGCCTATCCGGCCGGGCATTATTACAAACGTCTGCTGACGCTCGAGGGGCTGTTCGGAAGCGCGGCCCACCATCTCGGCCGCTATGCCGAAAGCATCTGACGCAGGAGGGAACGGATGAACGAGGATCTCCAGGCTATCCGCGACGGCGTTCAGGCCGTGTGCGACCGTTTCGGCGACGACTACTGGCTGGCGCGGGACGAGGATGGCGTCTTTCCCAACGACTTTCACGCAGCGCTTGCCGAAGGGGGCTGGCTGGGCATTACCATGCCCGAAGCCTATGGCGGCTCCGGTCTCGGGGTGACCGAGGCGGCGGTGATGATGCACACCATCGCCAAACAGGGCGCGATGAGCGCGGCCTCGGCAATCCATATCAACATGTTCGGTCCGCACCCGATCGTGGTCTATGGCACCGATGCGCAGAAGGCAGAATGGATCCCGCCGCTGATCCGCGGCGAACACAAGGTCAGTTTTGGTGTAACCGAACCCAACGCGGGGCTGGATACCACGTCGATCACCACCTTTGCCGAAAAGGTCGATGGCGGCTGGCGGGTCAACGGTCGCAAGATCTGGAACTCGACCGCGCAGGTGGCCGACCGGATCATGCTGCTCGCCCGGACGGAAAAACGTGACAGCGTTGCGCGCAAGACCGACGGTATCTCGCTGTTCTACACCGCGTTCGACCGCGACCGCATCGAGGTCCAGCGCATTCCCAAGATGGGGCGCAAGGCGGTGGATTCGAACATGTTGTTCTTTGACAACCTGTTCATTCCCGAGAGCGACCTGATCGGAACCGAGGGTCGCGGTTTCTACCAGATCCTCGACGCCATGAACCCCGAACGCATCCTGATCGGGGCCGAGGGCGTCGCCATCGGCCAGGACGCGCTGCGCCGCGCCGCGGGCTATGCCGCCGAGCGCGAGGTGTTTGGCCGGCCGATCGGGCAGAACCAGGGCATCCAACATCCGCTGGCGGAAAACTGGATGGATCTCGAGGCGGCGTATCTCATGGTGATGAAGGCCGCCGAGCTTTACGACAGCGGTCAGCCCTGCGGCGCCGAAGCCAACGCCGCCAAGTTTCTCGGCGCCCGTGCTGGTTATGACGCGGCCCTGCAGGCGGTTCTGACCCATGGCGGCATGGGCTATGCCAAGGAATACCATGTCGAACGCCTGCTGCGCGAGGTGCTGATCACCCGCATCGCGCCGGTTTCGGAACAGCTGATCGCCTCTTTCATCGGCGAGCGTGTTCTGGGCCTGCCCAAGTCCTATTGACCGGAGAATACCATGATCGTCGACAAGGTTCTGAACTATGCCTTCGAGGATACGCAGCCCGTCTATTCCGAACGTGACGTGATGCTCTATGCGCTGGGCGTCAATCTCGGGCGCGATCCGCTGGACGAAGCCGAGCTGCGCTATGTGTACGAGGAAAACCTCGTGGCGCTGCCATCCTATGCCATGGTTCTCGGCCATCCCGGCTTCTGGCTCCGCGATCCCGCGCTGCAGATCGACTGGGTCAAAATCCTTCACGCGGAGCAATTCCTGACCCTGTCCCGTCCGCTGCCGGCCAAGGGCAAGGTGGCGGCCTCATTCCGGGTGACCGGGATAACCGACAAGGGCCCCGCCAAGGGTTGCATTCTCTATTACGAAAAGACGCTGCGCGAACTGGAAACCGGCGATGAAATCGGCCGGGTGACCTCGGGCGTCTTTTGCCGTGGCGACGGTGGTACCGGCGATCATGGCGAGGTGCCCGCCGCGCTGGAACCGCTGCCCGATACCGCGCCGGATCTGTCGGTCACGCGGACGACCGACCCGCGTTCGGCGCTGATTTACCGGCTGAGTGGCGACTACAACCCCATTCATGCCTCGCCCCCGGTCGCGGCCAAAGCGGGCTATGACCGGCCGATCCTGCACGGCCTCTGCACCATGGGTATCGCCGGGCAGATCCTTTTCGAAGAGATGGCCGATGGCGATCCGGCGAAGTTCGGCGGTTATGCCTGCCGCTTCAGCCGTCCGGTGTTTCCCGGCGATACGCTGCGCACGGATATCTGGATCACCGATGACGGTGCGCGCTTTCGCGTGACAGTGCCCGACCGCAACGAGGTTGTGCTCGATCGCGGTCAGGCCACACGGATGAAATGAGTTTGAACGGGGAGGAGAGCGGGATGGGCCTGCTGGACGGCAAGACGATCATCGTGACCGGCGCGGGCCGGGGCGTGGGCAAATACATCGCCCTGATGGCGGCGGAGGAGGGCGCAAATGTCGTGGTCAACGACCTCGGTGCGGGTGTCAGCGATCAGCAGGCCGATGCCGGACCCGCCGAGCAGGTGGCCGAGGAAATCCGTGCCGCCGGCGGCAATGCGGTGGCCGATACCCATTCGGTTGCGGACTGGGATCAGGCCCATGCCATCGTCCGAACCGCGCTCGATACCTTTGGCGATCTCGATGGCGTGGTGAACAACGCCGGTCTGCTGCGCGACGGTATCTTTCACAAGATGACGCGTGAGGACTGGGAGTCGGTGGTCGCGGTTCACCTCAACGGATCGTTCTTTGTGTCCCGCGCCGCGGCTGAGCATTTCAAGATGAAGGCCAGTGGTGCCTATGTGCACATGACCTCGACCTCGGGTCTGGTCGGCAACCTCGGCCAGGCCAACTATGCCGCCGCCAAGATGGGCATTGCCGGGCTGTCGCGGTCGATCTCGATCGACATGGCGCGGTTCAACGTGCGGTCGAACTGTATTGCCCCCTGGGCCTTTACCCGGATGACGGGGTCTATCCCCGAGAAGAACCCGCTTTATGCCGAACGCATGGCCATGCTGGACAAGCTGAGCCATGGCCAGAAGGTCGCGCCGCTGGCGGTGGCGCTGCTCAGCGATGCGGCGCGCGAGGTCACCGGCCAGATTGTCGGTGCCCGCGCCAACGAACTCTACCTGTTCAGCCAGCCACGCCCCGTGCACACCATGCATGACGCCGAAGGCTGGACACCCGCGGCCATCGCCGAAACCGCCTTTCCGGCGATGTCGCGCGCGATGACACCGCCCGATACGTCACCCAGCTATTTCAGCTGGGCCCCGGTCTGAGGAGGTTGTGATGACGGATGAACTCATCGTCGATAAACAGGACGGGATCGCCTTCCTGACCATGAACCGCCCCAAGGTGCTGAATGCGCTTTCGATCGAGATGCGGATGGCGATGTTCGATGCGCTCGACGATATCGAGCGCGACCCGGCGATACGTTGCGTGGTTCTGCGCGGGGCGGGCGGCAACTTCATGGCCGGGGGCGACGTGAAATCCTTCGCCCGCGATTATGCGCCTCTTGACTCCGAAACCCGCCGGGCGGCCTTTGAACGCCGGGTGCATGCGGTCAACCCGCTGATGATGCGCCTGTGCCGGATGAGAAAACCGGTGATTGCCTCGGTCGCGGGGGCTGCCGCGGGGGCGGGGATGTCCTTTGTCATGGCCTGCGATCTCGCCATTGCGGCCAGTGACGCGATCTTTCGCTTCAGCTACAGCGCGATCGGCGCCACGCCGGATGCGGCGGGCAGCTATTTCCTGCCCCGTCTGGCCGGAACCCGCCGGGCGATGGAGCTGGCGCTGCTGGGCGACCGCATCGATGCGGCCACCGCCGAACGCTACAACATCGTCAATTTCGTGGTGCCGCCCGAAGAACTCGAAGCGGAAACGCTCGCACTGGCAGAGCGGCTCGCCAGCGGACCGACGGTGTCCTATGGCTGCATCAAGGAGCAGATGAACGCCTCACATTCCAACAGCTTCGAACAGCAACTGGCGCTCGAGGCGAAGAATTTCGGCATTTGCGCGGGAACCGACGATTGGGCCGAAGGCGTGACCGCCTTTGCGAACAAGCGCAAACCTGACTTTCGGGGGCAATGAGACGTGTTCGATTTCAGGGATAAATCGGTTCTTGTCGCGGGGGGAACCAGCGGCATCAATCTCGGTATCGCCGAGGGGTTCGCCCGGAGCGGCGCCCGGGTGTTTGTCTTTTCGCGCGATCAGGCCAAAGTCGATCACGCGGTTTCGCTGCTGCGCGCGGCGGGAGCAGAGGCAAACGGCTGTTCGACCGACGTGCGTGATTACGCGGCCGTCGAGGCAGCCGTGGCCCGCGCGGTGGCAGAGCATGGCGAACTCGACGCCGTAATCTCGGGGGCGGCGGGAAATTTCCCCTGTCTCATGAAAAAGATGTCATCGAACGCCTTTCGCGCCGTGATGGAGATCGACGTACTCGGCACCCATCACGTGATGCACGCCTGTTATCCGCATCTGAAGAAACCCGGCGCGTCGGTGATCAATATCTCGTCGGGGCATTCCGACACGGCGCTGATCGGGCAGGGGCATGTCTGTGCCGCCAAGGCCGGGATCGACCAGATCACCCGGACGCTGGCGCTGGAATGGGGCCCCGAGGGCATCCGCGTGAATTCGGTGCTGCCCGGTCCCATCGAGGGATCGGGCGGGATGGCCAAGCTGTTTCCGACCGATGACCTGATGGCCGCGCGCATCCGCGCGGTTCCCATGCGCCGATTGGGCCGGGCCGAGGAAATCGCCGACCTGTGCCTGTTTCTCTGTTCCGGCATGGCCGGTTACATCACCGGGGCAACCATTGCCTGCGATGGTGGCAGTGGCCTGAACTTGCAACCCACACGCTATGAGGAGTATCTGGCCGACTGATCCGGAAAATCAGCCGTGGGAGATCCGCGAATTGACATGTTTTCGGATTTTCGTATGATTTTTCTGATATAGGAACCCGATTCAATGACCGACACCGAAGGCATGACAGAGAAGTCGACCCGCAGCGACGGGCCAATGGTTCTGCCAAGGGCCTTCGGTCTCTTGCGGTTGCTGGCCGAGCATCCCGAGGGGCGGAACCTGTCGGCCATCGCCACCAGTCTCGATGTGCCCAAGAGTTCGTTGTCCTCGACGTTGAAGGCGCTCACGGAACAGGGCTACCTGGATCGCAAGGGAACGCTCTATTTCATGGGGTCCGAGGCCTATGCGCTGGCCTCGACGATCCTGGCGCGGCGGAGCATCCGCCAGATCGCCCGGCCGTTCCTGGAAAA
>CAYGNB010000103.1:0-9902 GCA_964351135.1 uncultured Rhodobacterales bacterium
GCCTGGCCTTCGTCGGACAGAACCCAATCGACGAATTTCTGCCCCTGTTCCGCCTTCACGTTCGGATGCTTGTCGGGGCTCACCAGGATGATGCCGTACTGGTTGAACAGGCGTTCATCGCCTTCCACCGCGATCGCGTAGTCGCCCTTGTTGCCAAAGGCGATCCAGGTGGCGCGGTCGGTCATGATGTAGGCGCCCATCGCCGTTCCGGTGTTCAGCGTGGCCCCCATGCCCGATCCGGTTTCGCGATACCAGTCGCCGGACGATCCCTGCGCATCGACGCCCGCCGCTTTCCACAGCCGCAACTCGGCCTTGTTGGTGCCGCTGTCGTCGCCGCGCGACGCGAACGGCGCTTGTGCCTCGGCGATCTTCTGCAGCGCCGCAACCACGTCCGACATGCCGCCGATCCCCGCCGGATCGGCCGGCGGGCCGACGATGACAAAATCGTTGTACATCACGTCGTGGCGCGAAACTCCGTCGCCATCGGCCACGAATTTCTCTTCCGCCGGTTTGGCATGCACGAACAGCACGTCGCCGTCGCCGTTGGCCGCGTTCTTGATCGCCTGACCGGTCCCCACCGCAACCACGCGCACCTCGATGCCGGTTTCGTCCTGAAATATCGGCAGGATATGGTCGAACAGGCCCGAATTCTGGGTCGACGTGGTGGACTGCACCACGATGAAATCATCTGCGGCCGCGACCGGCAGGGCCGGTACGGCCAGCAGGGCGGCAGCTGCCGCCGCCACGAATGTGCGTCTGAACATGGAAATTCCCTCGCTTTTATTCAGATTGTCCGCTGTGATGGCTGCAGATGCAGCCGCCCGTCACGCCAGGCGATGGCCGCATCCGACCGGGGCGCATTCAGCACCTGCGCCACCGGGCCGGATTCGGCCACCTGCCCGTCATGAAGAAACACAAGGTCGTCCCCCAATCGCCGGGCCTGCCCCAGGTCATGGGTCACCATGACGATGGTGACGCCATCGTCATGCGCCTCGTTCACGAGATCCTCGATCATCTGCGTCGATTGCGGATCGAGGCTGGATGTTGGTTCGTCGAGAAACAGAACCCGCGGGTGGCAGGCCAGCGCACGCGCCACGGTCAGGCGCTGCTGTTCGCCGCCGGACAGCACACGGGCCGGTCGCCGGGCGAGATGGCCGAGATGCGCGCGCTCCATGGCTTCGTCTTCGCGGGCGCGGCGTTCGCCGCGCTGCAGCCCCCGCACCGACAGCGCAAAACGCAAATTCGCGCGAACCGACCGGCGCAGCATCACCGGGCGCTGGAATACCATCGCCTGCAACCGGCGGGCAGCCCGGTCCAGCGGCCGGCCTTCCCACAACACCGTGCCGGCAGATGGCTGCAAGAGCCCGTGCAGCAGGCGCAGGGTCAGGCTCTTGCCCGCGCCGTTGGGGCCCATGATCACGGTGCGGCGCCCCGGCCGGATCACCAGATCCAGCCCGTCGATCAGCCGCGCGCCACCGGCCTCGAATGTCAGACCGCGCGCTTCGAGCAGGCCGGACGCGGCCTGCTGACGTTGTGCGGGCAGTGCGGAGGGGGAATGCAGCGCCAGATCAGACATAAGCCGCCCTCACCGCCGAGGCCCGCAGCGCCATCACCGCCGCGTTGATGGAAAAGGCGATACCCAGCAGCACCACGCCCAGCGCCAGCGCCAGTTCAAGATTCCCCTTCGAGGTTTCCAGCGCGATGGTCGTGGTCATCACGCGGGTGACATGGTTGATGTTGCCGCCAACGATGATCACCGCGCCGACCTCGGCCACCGCGCGCCCGAACCCGGCCAGCGCCACGGTCAGCAGGCTATAACGCGCATCCCACAGCAACGCCGCGACCCGGTCCAGCGGCCCCACGCCCAACGATTCGAATTGCTCGGCATATTCGCTCAGCAGGTCCTCGACCACCTGCTTGGTCAGCGCCGCCACGATTGGCGTGACCAGGATGGTCTGGGCGATGATCATCGCCATGGGCGTGTAAAGCAGCCCCAGCGGACCCAGCGGCCCGGCGGCGGACAGCATCAGATAGACGGTCAGCCCCACTACGACCGGTGGCAGCCCCATCAGCGCGTTCAGCACCACGGCGACGAAGGCCCGGCCAGGAAAGCGGAATGCGCCGACCAGCGCGCCCAGCGGCAGACCGATTGCGCAGGCAACTGTCACGGCGGTCAGCGTGACACGCAGCGACAGCCCGATAATCTCGGCCAGATCGCGATCGCCTGCGAGAATCAGCCCCACGGCGTCGAAAAGAATGCCACCAAACCCGTCCATTCCTGCATTGATTCCACTCGACGGGAAAAAATGCAAGAAAATGCACTCTTACGACAGAAATTATCGGGCCAGGCGACAATGAGCCGCCCGGCCCGGCGGTCAGCCTACCAGAGCGCGACCGGGTTGATGATCATCTGCACCGTCCCCTTGATCCGCGCCTGCCCCAGGACGAACATGAACTCCTGCACACCTTGCGCCACCAGCGTGCCGGTATTCATGGTTTCCAGGATGTAGATGCCACGTTTGGCCAGCAGTTCCACATGGCCGTAAAACACCCTGTCACCCTCGGCGGGTGGTACTGCTTCCAGCCCCCAGGTGTCGGCACCCACCGCCATCGGGTCCATGTCGCCCACATAGGCAGTGGCGGCATTGTCCAGCCCCGGTTCCTGGCTGACCCAGCCGGTGGGGTCCGACTCCAGCTTGGCGTCGGTCCAGCCGGTATGGAACAGCACCACATCGCCGGAGTTGACGGTAACGCCCTGCGCCTCCATCGCCGCCTTGACGTCATCGGTGGTGATCGCCTGGCCCCCGTCCAGCGCTTCGACGCCGAAATGTTTGGTCATGTCCACGATCACACCCCGCGCGATCAGCGGCGGGATCTGGTGCACACCCAGTTTTTGCAGCCCGGTGATGTTCACGAAATCCCGCGCGTCGTTGCAGTTGTAGTAGATATTGGCCTCGCCCAGATGGCCCAAGCCGTCGATCTGCGGCCCGGTGCCGAACCAGAGCTGCGCCAGATCGTCGTTATAGGATGCGTTCCAGCCGAAATCGCCGGTCAACATGCGGCCGTTATGCTGCCCTGGTGCCACCACCTGCAACGAGGTGGAGCGGGGTGGAAAGGCGGGCATCTTTGGGTCAACGACGATGCCAAGCGGCGCGCTGTTGCCGGTCTTGACCAGCTTGAGCGCTTCCAGCGTGCGTTCCGGGCTGACGTGATTAGCGGCGCCGATCTGGTCGTCCGCGCCCCATTTCGAGGGAACGCAATCCTGGGCCCAAACGGGCGACAGGCCGAGCCCCAGTGCGGCGGCAGCGGCGAGGGTTGCGGTTTTCAATGTGATCATGATTTGCCTCCTCCCAATGGCCGGGGCGGGCTGCGCCGGCCTGGCAGGGGCAACTATAGTCCCGAGAATCGCTATCGCGAAGGTTGTACGTCGCTATCCCGCGCCGCCTAACAGGGCCAGCCAGACCCAGACGGTGAAAATTGTCGCACCGGTGGCGATCAGCACCGAAGACGCGGCGACCCGTTTCGCGCGGCCATACATGTTGGCAAAGATATAGGCGTTGAACCCTGGCGCCATCGCCGCATTCAGAACGCCCGAGCGGAACAGATCCTGCGGCAGCGACAAGGCGCTGCCGAAGATCCAGACCAGCGCCGGGTGCAGCAGCAGCGACACGGCACAGACATAGATGATGGTGCGCAGGTCACCCTCGGGGCGGTACTGCACCAGCACGCCGCCCAGTGCGAACAGGGCCCCCGGCAAGGCGGCGCGGGCAACCATGCCGAGCGCGCCGTCCAGCGCCTCGGGCAGGGCGAGGCCGGTCAGGTTGAACAGGAATCCGAGCCCGATCGCCAGGATCAGCACATTTCGGAACATGGCGTTGAGCACCGATGCGATCATGGCCCGCCCGCTCTTGCCCCGGTGGCGGACGACCTCCATCACGGTGATGCCGATGCCGTAGCAGAACGGCGAATGAAAGGCGATGATGGCGTAGTTGCCGGTCAGGTTGTCGGCACCATAGGCGCGTTCGGTGATCGGCAACCCCAGCAGGATCGAATTCGAGAACAGGCAGCAGAATCCGATTGCAACGCAATCTTCCCAGTCGCGGCGAAAGATCAGCCGCGCCCCGTACAATCCGGCGAGAAAACTCAGTAGTGCCCCGGCATAGAAGCTGCCCAACAGGCGGACATCCAGGCTCGCCGACAGATCCAGCCCGGCGATGGCGCGGAACAGCAGGCAGGGGATGGCGAAGCCCTGGGTGAACTTCATGATTCCGTCGATCTGGCCGGTGCTGAACCAGCCGCCGCGCGTCGCCGCGTAACCCGCGCCGATGACGAGGAAAACCGGCAGGATGACGTCGATCAGGGTCTGCATATCGGGTGCCTGCTGCGCCGGTGGCAGGCTGCGGGAGCCTCCGGCGGGGATATTTTCGGCAAGAGGAAGATGCCGGCCCGCCTAGACCGGCAGGCGCAGGGTCATGCCGTCATAGGCGGGTGTGACGTTGTCCGGCGTGTCGTGGGTGACTTCCTCGTAATCCATGTCGATATGCATGTTGGTCAGAACCGCCTGTTTCGGCCGGACCTGCGCGATCCATTCCAGTGACCGGTCCAGGTGGGCATGGGTGGGATGCGGGGTGCGGCGCAGCGCATCGACGATCCAGATGTCGAGATCACGCAGCTCGTTCCAGGCCGCATCGTAGATTTCGGCCGCATCGGGCAGGTAGGCCAGCCCGCCGATGCGAAACCCCAGCGCATCGATACTGCCATGGCCGACGGTGAACGGGCGAAACGGAATCGGACCGCCGGCGCCGTCGATTTCGAACGCGCCGTCGATGGTTTTCAAGTCGAGGATCGGCGGATAGGGCGAATCGTCGGGTTGCACGAAGGCATAGCCGAAACGCGACAGCAGCGATTCCTGCGTGTTCGGGTCGGCCCAGACCGGAATGCGCGCGCGCATGTTGAACACGACCATGCGCAGATCGTCGATGCCATGCACATGATCGGCGTGGAAATGGGTGTAGACGACCGCATCCAGACGCCCCACCTCGGCATCCAGGAGCTGGCTGCGCAAATCGGGCGAGGTGTCGATCAGAACGGTGGTCGTACCGTTAACGCCCTTCCGTTCGACCAGAAGCGAACAGCGGCGGCGACGGTTTTTGGGATTCGACGGATCGCATCGGCCCCAATGGCCGCCGATACGCGGCACCCCGCCTGACGATCCGCTGCCGAGGACGGTAAAGGTCAGGTCAGCCATCAGGCCGCCGCCCGGTATTGCGCGGCCTTGGTGAACAGCCGGTCGAAATTGGCCTGTGTCTGCGCGGCAAAGGCGGCATAGTCCATGCTGAACACTTCGGCGCCGACACGGGCGGTATGGGCGGTGAAGGCCGGTTCGTTGCGCTTGCCGCGATGGGGCGGCGGCGCGAGATAGGGAGCGTCGGTTTCAACCAGGATGCGGTCCACCGGCGCGGCGGCGAAGATGTCGCGCAGGTCGGTGCTGCGCGGAAAGGCGGCGATGCCGGACATGGACAGGTAGAAGCCCAGGTCCAGCGCGGCACGGGCCAGGGCGGCCGAGGACGAAAAGCAGTGCATCACGCAGTCGTAGGCGCCGTTGGCGTATTCCTCGGTCAGGATCCGGGCCATGTCGTCATCGGCGGCGCGGGCGTGGATGATCAGCGGCAGACCGGTTTCGCGCGCCGCCGCGATATGGATACGCAGGCTGTCTTTCTGCACCTGCGCGCTCTCGGCGGTATAGTGATAGTCGAGCCCGGTTTCGCCGATGCCGACGAATTTCGGATGACGTGCCAGCGCCACCAGTTGGTCCACGGTGGCCATCGGTTCTTCGGCCGCGCTCATCGGGTGGGTGCCCGCGGCGTAGAATACCGGGGTGTGCGCCTCGGCGATGGCGCGCACGGCGGGTTCGTTGCGCAGCCGTGTGCAGATGGTAACCATCCGGGTGACTCCGGCCTCGGCGGCACGGGCGACGATATCGTCAAGCTGCCCTTCGAAATCCGGGAAATCGAGGTGGCAGTGGCTATCGGTGATCTCGGCGGCGGTTTGGGGTTCGGTGCTTGTCATGCCTGCTGGCGGGCCTGTCCCGCGGCGGTCTGCTGGATTCTGAAAACCGTATCTAGGACAAGCGCCGCAGGGTCAAGGTTGACCGCTCGGCCCCGGCGGGTGCGGTCGGACACCTGTGCCGCCGTATCGGCCCAGGCGCGCGCCGCGGTGGCGTCGGGCGCCAGCCGCGCCAGCATTGCCGCCTCGCCGGGCGCGGCCTCGGGCAATGGCGGCGCGCCTGTGGCACCGCTGCGTGCCAGCCGCGCCAGCGCGATGTCGATCAGGTCGAGAGCGAGGTCGAACCGGTCCTGTGCCTTGGGGCCGGTCATCGTATCGGCCAGCCGCAGCGCGCGTTGCCGGTCGGGCCGGGGCATGGCGTCGAGGATCGCCGCCAGTTCCGCATAAATTTCCTGCCCGCCGAGATGGATCAGCCGCAGTGCCGAGCCCACCGACCCGCCCGCCAGCGCGGCCAGATGGTCGGGGTGCTCCACCGCGGGTGCCCCGGCCTGATCCAGCGCCAGCTTCAGATCGTCGGGGCCGAGCGGCGACAGACGCAGGCTGCGGCAGCGGGACCGGATCGTTGGCAGCAGGCGTGACGGCTGGTGCGACACCAGCAGCAACATCGCTCCCCGTGGCGGTTCTTCGAGCATCTTCAGCAGGGCATTGGCAGCCGACACATTCATGTCATCGGCAGCATCGACAATCACGACGCGGCGCCCGCCATCCGGGGCCGAGAGCGCAAAGAATTCGCGCAGGCGCCGGATGTCGTCGACCACGATTTCGCCGCGCAGCTTGCCGGTCTTTTCGTTGACGGTGCGGGTCACGCAGGCCAGCCCCTGCGTGGTTCCGGCAGCGATCTGGAGGGCCACCAGGTGGTCCGGAGCGATATCGAGCGTTTCAGGGGGCGGCTGCGCACCGAACAGCCCGTCATCGACTGCGGGCGTGGCCAGCAGAAACCGCGCGATGCGCCAGGCCAGCGTCGCCTTGCCCACGCCGCGCGGACCGGTCAGCAGCCAGCCATGATGCATCCGGCCCGCGTTGAAGGCATCGAGAAAGGCGGCTTCGGCAGGGTGTTGGCCAAACAGGCGTTCGGTTTCGCGCGGGTGCGGCGCGCCATCGATCCGGTCGGGGGCCGGCACATCGTTCATGCCAGCGCTCCGGCTGCAATGGCGCGGATGTCAGCGGCGACCGCCTCCGGATCGCGGTTGCCGTCGATGACCCGGACCCGCGCGGGATAATCCCGCGCCAGCGCCAGGAACCCATCGCGCATCCGTGCCTGCAGATCGGCACCGAAGGTTTCGAACCGTTCTTCGGCCCCCTGCCGCCCAAGTGCGCGCGTCAATCCCGTTTCCGGGTCCATGTCGATCAGCAGGGTCAGGTCTGGTTCGCGGCCGATCATCAGATCGTGCAACTGATCCACCAGCCCGCGCAGATCGCCCCGCGACAGGCCCTGGTACATGCGCGTGCTGTCGGCGAACCGGTCACAGATCACCACCTTGCCCGCGGTCAGTGCCGGGCAGATCGTGCGTTCCATATGGTCACGCCGTGCCGCGGTGAACAGCAGGATTTCGGTTTCCGCCGACCAGCGGTCGGGGTCGCCCTGCAGGACCAGCGCCCGGATCTCCTCGGCACCGGGCGATCCGCCGGGTTCGCGGGTCAGCACCACGTCGTGGCCATCGTCGCGCAGCGCATCGGCCAGCAGCCGCGCCTGGGTGGATTTTCCGGACCCGTCGATGCCTTCGAAACTGATGAACAGGCCGCCCCGGTCCGGTGCGGCGGGCGCGGTGGTCACAGAGCGCCCCCGGTCTGTTCCAGCGCCCGGCCCAACAACAGGCTGGCGGCTGTCTTGAGGCGCACGGTGAAACCGCCATAGGGCACCGCCTGATCGGCCACGAGCGGGCGGCGGATTTCCGGCAGACCCTCTGGTTTGAGTACCAGTTCCGCCAGTTCCTGCCCTTCGGCGATCGGCGCCTGAACAGGGCCGGAATAGACCACCTCGGCAGGCACATCGTCAGCCAGAAGCACCGGCAACAGCACCGTCAGGTCGGAGACGGGCACCAGCCCTACCGTCTGGTCGCGCCCCATCCAGACTTCGGCCTGGGCGATTGGCGTGTCCGAGCGGGCGACGGTTTTTTCGGCAAATTGGCGAAAGGACCAGTTCACGATCGCCGCCGCCTCCTCTGCTCGCGCGGTTTCGGTGTCGATGCCCGAAATCACGAAAATCACGCGCCGTCCGTCCTGCTGCGCCGATCCGACCAGACCATAGCCCGCTTCGGACGTGTGCCCGGTTTTGAGCCCGTCGGCCCCGATATCGAGCGACAGCAGCGGGTTCCGGTTTCGGGTGTTGCTGGGCGCCCGGCCATCGAAGCGGAACTGTTCCTCGGCAAAGAGAGGGTAGAATTCGGGGAAATCGACGATCAGCCGGTTGGCCAGAATCGCCAGATCGTGCACCGACATGCGGTGCCCCGCGGCGGGCCATCCGTTTGAATTGGCAAATGTCGAATTCGTCATCCCCAGCTGTTTCGCGCGCTGCGTCATGTAGCGCGCAAACCCGGCTTCGGTGCCGTCCGGGCTCAGTGCCTCGGCGATCACCACGCAGGCGTCATTGCCCGACAACACGATGATGCCGCGCAACAGATCCTCGACGCGCACCTTGTCCTGGGTGTTCAGGAACATGGTCGAGCCCTTGTAGCTCATTGCGTGGGTCGACACCGGCAGCGTTTCATCCAGCGTCAGCCGCCCCTCGCGCAGCGCCTCAAAGGCGACATAGAGCGTCATCAGCTTGGACATCGATGCCGGCGGCAGCGGCTCGTCGGCGTTCTTGGACAGCAGCACCGTGCCGGTCCCGACGTCCAGAACATAGGCCGCGCGGGCCGATGTATCAAAGGCCAGTGCCGTCAGCGGCGCCAGCGCGATCAGGGCTGCGGTCAGCCCGGACCGGACTATCGTCATTATCATCATTCCGTCTCCTGCGCGGTTGCAACGGTGGTGGCAGTGCCTGTCAGACCGGCCCAGAACCGGGTCAGTCCGCCGGGTTGAGCCTCTGCCGCCTCTGCGGTTTCGGTGGCCCCGGCTTCCTCCGCCGGTTTGGAGTCGCCCGTGGCCGGCGTGTCCTCGGGCGCGGGGCGCAATGCGGTTACGCTCAGTTCCACCGGTGCGCCGGCCAACATGCCCAGCTCGGCCGCCGCCTCGGACGACACCTGGATACGCGGCCCCGGCATGGCACGTTCACGGCGGAACAGCGCCCCTATCACCGACTGGCCGTTGGCGGCATTGCGGATCAGCACCTTTTCCGGGTCTGTCACATCCGGGTGCGCCACCCAGATGCCGCCCAGCGAAGGCCGCCCGTCCCAAAGACCGGCTTCGGTCGCCTGAAACACCTCCGGCGCCGCGACATCACCCGCCGGCACCCCCTCATCACGGTTGGTACCTCCGTCACCCGGCCCGATGCCCTGCGCACAGCCCGCCAATGCGATGACCGCAGCCAACCCGAACGCCTGATGAGCCCGTCCGCAGAGTTTCAGAATTCGTCCCATGCCCGTTTCCCGCCTGCTCCGGCACACTGGTCTTTCGCCGCTCTCGTGTACCTGCGCGCGAGCATAGCGCGCGCGCCATGCAGTGAAAAGCCCGCGCTACCGCGATCACATCCGGCGCGGAGATATGAAAACCGCTTGTTTCCCCGGCCCCCCGCGCCTAAATCTCGCGCGCATTGGTATGCGGTTTCCCTTTGGTCTCTTCGAGATCCGGCGGGACCGGATCCGACGGAAGCGTGGCCGAGCGGTTGAAGGCACTGGTCTTGAAAACCAGCAAACCTGAAAGGGTTTCGTGGGTTCGAATCCCACCGCTTCCGCCAC
>CAYGNB010000104.1:0-3102 GCA_964351135.1 uncultured Rhodobacterales bacterium
TTCCAGCCAATCGGCGAGCTTGTGGATCGCTGACCCCGCGTCCGAACTGTCATCCGACCCGGCAAAGGCATAGATGCGCCAGCGACCATCCGCCTCGGCCGCGTGACCCAGCTGCATCTGCTTGGCATCCGACAGGCGCACGACCGGGGCCGAGTGAAAACGGCGGCCGATTTCTTCGCCGGTGGCCAGCGCCTGATAGGTCGGCGGCGCAACCAGCGCAGATTCATCGTATTTGACGGCCAGACCGCCGGTGAACTCAAGGTTCTCCTTGAACGCGCGAACGAAGCGCGGCTCTTCGCCACCGTCCAGGTCGGAGGTGCCCGGAGGGGCCGACATGATGCGGGCCCATTCGTGGTCGGTGTCGATCAGCCGCTTGGCTTCGACCCGGCGTTCACCGGAGTAACTGCGCAGAAGGCTCGCGTCAGCACGACCCAAGAGCACATGCGCCAGTTTCCAGCCCAGGTTGAAGGTGTCCTGCATGGATACATTCATACCCTGGCCAGCCTTGGGGCTGTGTGTATGGCAGGCGTCACCCGCGGTAAAAACGCGGGGATTGCGATCCTCGCCCGCCGGCACGTCATCAAACCGGTCTGTCAGGCGGTGTCCGATTTCATAGATCGACCACCAGACGAACTCTTTTACCTCCATGGTATAGGGCTGCATGATGCGGTTCGCCGCCGCGATCAGGTCGTGCTGGGTAAAATTGCGCTCTGCCACACGTTCATTTTCGTTGAGCTTGTCGAGTTCCACATACATGCGGAACAGATAGCCGCCTTCGCGCGGCAGGATCAGGACATTGCCCTCATTGGCCGACGTGATCAGGCATTTCTGGCGAACATCCGGGAAATCGGTGTTGGCCAGAATGTCCATCACGCCCCAGGCCTTGTGCGCCGCGTCACCGTGCAATTCGCCGCCGATCGCCTTGCGCACTTTCGACCGCGCGCCGTCACAACCAACCACATATCTGGCCCGGACAGTGGTGGTTTCACCCCAGTTCACACCGGTGTCTTCCAGCGTCACGGTAACCGGGTATTCGTCGGCCGTGGTATCGATCGAGAGGTCTTTCAGAGCCAGGTTGTAGTCGGGTGTCAGACGGGACGGCGAGTTCCGCATCACCTCCAGGAAAAGCTCGTGCATCCGGGCCTGATTGATCAGGATGTGCGGCATTTCCGAACTGTCGTCGGCGACATCCTGCACCCGGCCAATACGCTTGATCGCGTCCGGGTTCTCGGGATCGGGCATCCAGAAACTAGTCTGGTTCACCCAGTAGGTTTCGCGCTTGACCTTTTCGGCAAACCCGAAGGCTTGGAACATCTCCATTGTGCGGGTGTTGATGCCGTCGGCCTTGCCTTTGACGATGTTGGACGGGCTTGCCTCGACGATCATGGTGTCGATCTGCGGAAACTGCGCCAACTGGGCAGCCAGGCACAGCCCCGCCGGGCCGGTGCCGACGATCAGCACGTCCACCTTCTCGGGCAGCGGTGCGTTCTCTGTCCGGTCACGCCGGTTCGGCGCGGCGTCCTTGATGTCGGGATTACCCCCGCGAAATCCATCTTTGTAGAATTGCATCGCTGTCCCTCCAGGTTCGCCGAGTGGCTATCACGGCTCGGCTGCGCCATTAATATCTATACTTACTATTTTGAGTCAACAATAAATTTGTATACATACTATTTGCGCGGATATATAATGATTGCAGAGACTTCCGACCCAACATCAACAGTGGGAGACCGCGCATGAGGGCGCATGGCATGGCCGGACACATGATCCGGCGGATGAACCAGATTTCGACACATGTCTTTGCCAAACACATGCAGCGCAATGGTGTCGACCTTACCCCGGTTCAGTTCGCGGCAATGGACGCCATCTCGACCTACCCCGGCATAGATCAGGCAAGTGTCGCGGCAAAGATCGCCTACGACCGCGCGACGATCGGCGGCGTGATCGACCGGCTCGAGCAAAAGGGATATGTCCGCCGCACTGTCTGCAAGCGTGACCGCCGGGCGCGCGAGGTCTGGCTGACGGACAAAGGACAGGAAATCTTCGATCAAATCCTGCCGGTAGTAACGGCCCTGCAGGACGAAGTCCTGCCGGGGCTGAATCCGGAAGAACGCACAAGGTTCATGGAGCTCGCGAGCAAAGCCATAGACAACGCATCGGAACCGGTATCGCCCTGACTGCCGGATCGCGAGAAGTGCGATTGCAGCCTTTTGGGAAACCGGAGCCCGGTCTCCTCACGTTTCTTCACAGACACATTTGGCCAACAGTGATCTGGCCGTTTTACATATATGTCAGACTGGCTGCGGAACCTGCCAGTCAGCCACCCACGAACCGCGACAAAGAAGCCGGAACGGGCCTACTCAGGACGCATTCGAACAACCGGGCGAAGTCTCTGTCAGCGCCCGTCGCCGCGATACGTGCCCAAACAGCCCGGAAAAGCAGTTCGCAACTCAACTGAGTGAAATCGTGAGCGAGCGCGCTCGGGTCTGTTGCGGTCGACACAAAACTGCGCGCCTGCCTCCAGTCATCGCGCAACGACAAGATCTCGTCGTTATCCGTCAACTCGCCAATCAAGGTATCGAAGCCGTCCGGACCGGCCCCGCCGTGAACCTTGAGCCCGCGAGTCGCCGTAGCCAGTTCGTGGATCGCGTTGGCGCCTTCGTAGATCGACGTGATCCTCGCATCGCGCCAAGTTTGCGACACCCGATATTCCGTGAGATAGCCGTAGCCCCCCAGAACCTGAATACCCAGATCGGCCGACCGGATCCCCGCTTCGGTGCAGAAAACCTTGCAAAGCGGTGTCAGGAAGTCGACCAGGGCCGGGCGCTCGCCTCGCTCCAGTTCCACGAGGGTCAGATACGCCATTCCGCGTGCACCCAGCGCCAGGCTGCGCTGTTCGTCGAGCATCCGGCGCACATCGGCATGATCGGCCAGGACGGCTGCTGACCCGTCCGGCTTGCGCCCCTGACCCCGTTCTTCCGCATATCTCCGAGCGATGTCATGAGCACGGGACGCATGTGCCACACCTTGCAGCGATACATCGATGCGGGCGTGGTTCATCACGGTAAACATCGCCGCCAGCCCGGCGCCCTCTTCGCCCACCAG
>CAYGNB010000104.1:3202-7509 GCA_964351135.1 uncultured Rhodobacterales bacterium
ACGGCACCATCCTCGAGCAGGCAGCCCTGCGCATCGCCCGGTTCGTCAAGCGGAGCGATAGTGCCCTCGGCGAATGCCGCAAAATGGCCGATGATCTGTCCGGCCAGTTCGTCGTCCCAATCCGGCAGGCCGGATGCGCCGGCGACGTGGGTCAGCGTGAACAGAATATCGTCAACCGGGGCGAAAAATGGGATCATTCCATCAACCCGAGCAGCCGCGCGGCGTTGTTCTTGACGATATCCTCGCGCAGGTGATCCTTGATATCGATCGCCTCGAAATCGCTCAGCCAGCGTTCCGGCGTGATCATCGGCCAGTCCGACCCGAAAAGGACCTTCTTGCGGAGGATCGAGTTGCAGTAGCGAACGAGGATTGGCGGGAAATACTTCGGCGACCAGCCCGAGAGGTCGATATAGACGTTGGGCTTGTGCTGCGCGACCGAAAGCGCCTCTTCCTGCCAGGGGAAGGATGGGTGGGCGAGGATGATCTTGAGATCCGGGAAATCTACCGCGACATCGTCCATATACATCGGGTTGGAATATTTCAGCCGCATGCCGTTGCCGCCACGCATGCCCGATCCCACGCCGGTCTGGCCCGTGTGGAAAAGCGCCACACAGCCCTCTTCCTCGAGCACCTCGTAAAGCGGATAAGCCATGCGGTCATTGGCGAAAAAGCCCTGCATGGTCGGGTGAAACTTGAACCCCTTGATCTTGTAGTCACGGATCAGGCGGCGGGCCTCGCGCACACCTGTCTTGCCCTTCCACGGATCAATCGAAGCAAACTGGATCAGCACATCCGAATTCTCAGCCACCAGTTCCGCAACCTCGTTGTTGCTGTAGCGGCGATACCCGGTCTCGCGCTCGGCATCGACGGGGAAGATTACGGCGGCAATGTTCTGTTCCCGGAAATGCGCGGCTGTTTCGGGGATGGTAGGAGGGTGCTTCCACGGCGCGCCAAAATAGCTGGCCATCGTCGATTGCAGGTCATCATACCCGTCATCGGCATGGCAGCCGCAGGGCTCCTCGGCATGGGTGTGAATGTCGATCGCGCGAATCTTCGAGATGTCGATCATCGGTCGGCTCCTGATTTTCAGGTGTTCTGGATGTTGCGGATGGCGGAAAGCGTCTGGACCAGCGTGTCCCGGTCGGCATCATCGATTCCGACCAACAACCGGGCCTCGTGCGCGATGCAGACATCAATGGCCTTCTTGTAGAGCCTTTGTCCGGCGAGCGTCGCTCTCAGCGCATAGGTGCGCCGATCGGTTGGCACCTTTTCGCGTACGATCAGTTCGCGCCCTTCCAGTTCATCTACGATCACAACGAGATTTGGCCGCTCGATATCCATCGCCGCGGCCAGCTGGGTCTGGCTTAGACCCGGATTGTCGACGATCAGGACAAGAGCCGTATATGTCAACATTCGCAGGTCCAGGGGCTTCAGAACCTCCGTCAGATCGGCCTGTATCACGTTGAAGGCGCGCTTCATGTGATAGCCCAGAAACCGGCGCAGCGTCTCGTCGTTGATCGTTGCGGTCGAACGTGTTGTTTTTGCTGGTTTTGCCATCATCTCACCTGAACTTGGGTGCGCGTTTCTCGAGAAAGGCCCGGAGGCCTTCTTCGGCATCGGGGGTTGTCTGCGACAAGGCTGCAGCCAACGATTCCGTAAACAGCCCGTCCCCCGTGGACATGTCGTTGATCCGGGCAATCGACTGGATCATCAGATAGTTCGACAACGGCGCGTTGCGGGCAATCTTACCGGCGAGTTGTTGCGCCAGCGGCAGGGCCTCGTCATCAGCCACCGAGTAATGCGTCAGCCCCAGGGCCAGGCCTTCCGTCGCGTCGTATTTGCGGCCGGTGAGCATCATCTCGGTCATCCGATCCGCGCCCAGCAAACGGCCGACACGCACGGTCGCGCCGCCGCCGACAAAGATGCCCCGCCGCCCCTCGGGCAACTGGAATATGGTCGAAGGTTCGGCAATGCGCACATGGGTCGACGCCGCCAGTTCGAGGCCGCCGCCAATCACGGCGCCGAACATCGCCGACACCGTCACAAGGCCACCGAACTGGATCTTGTCCATGACCTCGTGCCAGCGGCGCGAATGGTAGAGGTTTTCCTCTGCAGAGCGGTGCACGTGCTCACTGAGATCGAGGCCCGAGCAATAATGCCCTTCGATCCCGGTCAGGATCACCACGCGCACGTCTTTCGGCGGCTTGTAGAAAAAGTCTCCGATTGCCTCCAACAGCTCTTCGCACATGGCGTTGCGCTTGCCGGGGCGGTTCATGATCAATGTGGCAATGGGGCCATCTATGTCGGCTTGCACGATATCTGACATTTGGTGGTCTCCTCAGCGGGGCGGCAGGCGCGTGGCGCCGTCCAGCCGGATTATTGTCCCGTTGAGGAACGGATTGGAAATGATCTGTTCGGCCAGAAGCGCGTATTCCCGGGGCGCACCGAGACGTGCAGGGAAAGGAATGTTCGCGACGATCCCGGCGGCAACCTCCTCGGGCAGGCCTTCCATCATCGGGGTCTGGAACAGCCCGGGCGCAATCGACATGACGCGAATGCCCAGTTTGGCGAATTCGCGCGCGGCAGGCAGGCACATCGAGGCAATCGCCCCTTTCGAAGCCGCGTAGGCCGACTGCCCCAGCTGTCCGTCCTGATACGCAACGGATGACGTATTGACGATCACACCGCGCTCGCCGTCTTCCAGCGGCTCGAGTTCGGCCATACGCTTGGCGCCATGGCTCATCACGTTGTAGGTGCCGAACAGATTGACGCGGACCGTCCTTTCGAACAGGTCGATGGACAGTTTCCCGTCTCGTCCGACGATGCGGGCCGCAGTGCCGATTCCGGCGCAATTCACCACGGAACGCGGAGCGACACCGAGCTGCGCCACGGTTTGGTCAAAGGCGGCGCTGACAGCCGATTCGTCACTGACATCCGCCTGAACCGCAATCCCGCCGATGTCATCCGCCACGGCTTTCGCCCGCTCGATATCGAAATCGAGAATCGCGACCTTGCCACCCAGCCCAGCCAGATGACGTGCCGTCGCCTCTCCGAGGCCGCTCCCTCCGCCCGTAACCAACGCGACATTCCCTTGAATTCTCATCGGGCTTCCTTTCGTTTCTTCTAATCATAGTTATACAACATAATTATTTTCGTCAATCCTCGCCGGCAAAAAAGAGATGGACAATAATAGATATGATGTATAACTATTATGCGCAGAAAGTTAGTCTCGGGAGGAGAGCTGGCGATGGCTTCGCAGGATATGCGTTCAACGGACCGCTTCTGGTCGCCCGAATTCGCGTATGAGGAACGGAATAACGGTACGGTATACATGCGGCAGGTTGGCGATCTCCCGGATCACCTGCCCCTGCTGGCCGACTATCTCGACAAATGGGCGGATGAAGCGCCCGAACGCACCTGGATCGCCCGCCGGGGAGACGACGGACATTGGATCCGGATCAGCTATTCCGAAGCGCGCAGGCAGGCGCGCGCTGCCGGTGCGGCCCTGCTTGCGATGGGATTGGGGCCGGACCGGCCGCTGCTGATCCTGTCGGAAAACAGCCTCGAACACGCGATCCTGGGTATCGCCTGTGCCTACGTGGGCATCCCCTACGCCCCGATTTCCCCCGCCTATTCGCTGGTGTCCAAGGGGGCAGAGAAAGCCAAGGCAATCGTCGAGACCCTGACCCCCGGCGCAATCTTTGCCGATGACGGAGCGATGTTCGCAGATGCGCTTTCGGTGCTGGCGGGCGGCGATTGCAGGGTGATCAATGCGCGCAATCATGTGCCCGGCGCAGAATCCGTTGCCGATCTGGTGATGCATGCGCCCAAAGGGGCCGAGGACGCCCGCGCATCCCTGACCCCGGACACAGTCGTCAAGTACCTGTTCACCTCCGGTTCGACCGGATCACCCAAAGCGGTGATCAACACGAACCGCATGATCTGCGCGATGCAGGCCATGGTCAGGGATTGCTATCGCTTTCTGGAAACGGAACCGCCAGTCGTTCTGAACTGGGCCCCGTGGAACCACACGGCTGCTGGCAACAAGATCTCGTATCTCGTGCTGACCAACGGCGGAACCTACTACATCGATGACGGCCGTCCGGTGCCGGGTGAGTTCGACGAAACCCTGCGCAACCTTCGCGAAATCTCCTGCACCTGGTATTTCAACGTGCCCATCGGCTACGACATGCTGGTCAGGGAGCTTGCGAAGGACCCCGCCCTGGCCAAGACCTTCTACTCCAGGCTCAATATGCTGTTCTATGCCGGGGCGGGCATGGCCCAGCATATCTGGGACCAGCTGATGA
>CAYGNB010000104.1:7609-9844 GCA_964351135.1 uncultured Rhodobacterales bacterium
ATGCTGTTCTATGCCGGGGCGGGCATGGCCCAGCATATCTGGGACCAGCTGATGACGATCGGCAAGGACGTCACCGGGCGTGACGTGCTGCTGGCCACCGGTCTTGGGGCAACCGAAACCGCGCCCTTCGCCCTGGCCTGGACCGAGATCGAAGAGACAGCCGGCAACCTCGGCGTCCCCTCGCGCGGGTTGACGATGAAACTGGTCCCCATCGACGGCAAGCTGGAACTGCGCCTGAAAGGTCCGTCGATCACGCCAGGCTACTACCGTGACCCGGCCAAAACCGCGGAAGTTTTCGATGACGAGGGTTTCTATTGCATGGGCGATGCCCTGCGCCCTGTCGACCCCGGCGACTGGTCTCGCGGGTTCTACTTTGACGGCCGCGTTGCCGAGAATTTCAAGCTGTCGACAGGCACGTGGGTCTCGGTTGGGGCGGTGCGGGCCAAACTGGTCGATGCCATGGGCGGGCTGGTTCGCGACGCAGTGATCGTCGGAGAGAACCAAAACCAACTCGGGGCGTTGTTGTGGTTGTCGCAGAGCGCGCACCAGATGGCCCCGGATGACTTGAACCAGGCGCTGGCCGAGCGGGTCGCCGCCGCAGCCAAGGAGGCCACCGGCTCCGCAAGCCGCATCCGCCGCGCCAGGCTTCTCGCGCATGAACCCAGTTTGGACCGGGGCGAAGTCACCGAAAAGGGCAGCCTGAACCAGCGCGCCCTTCGCACGCATTACGCCGACGAAATCGCAGAGATGTACCAATCGGACGACGGCGTGTTCATCGCCTGAACGATACAATCCCAGAGGAGGAAACCATGAAACTCAAAACGACACTGCTTGCGCTCGGGGCGAGCATCCTGATGGGTCTCGCAGCCCCTGTTGCGGCGGATGACTGGGCGCCTGACGGACCGCTGACCATCCAGATCGGCTTTGGCGCCGGCGGCTCGACCGATACGATGGGCCGCGTTCTGGCAAAGGTCATGAAGGAAAACACCGGCTGGGACATCGTTGTCGAAAACAAGCCCGGCGGCGGTGGCGTCGCCATGTTCACCGGCCTTTCGCAACGGCCGCCGCAGGGCAAGATCATCGGGATGGGGGTCAGTATTCCGGTCCTCGTCCAACTGGTGCAGCGCGGAGATCAACTGCCCTTCGATGTCGACAGTTTCGACTATCTGGGCACCGTGGCACGGACCGAACTGGCGCTGGTTGCCGGTAAAGACGCCCCGTTCGACGACATTGCGGGCCTGGTCGCCTATGCCAAGGAACAGGGCACGCTGCCCGTCGCCACGATGGCGCCACCACAAGTTCTGCTGATGAAACAGACGACGGCAACGACCGGCGCAGAGTTCAATCTTGTCACCGCGGATGGCGCAGCCGAAGTCCTGAAGCTCATCCTGGGCGGCCAGGTTCTGGTAGGTTTCGCCGCCGGCGAGCATTTTCCGTATCTGGAATCGGGCGACATGAAGGTCATCACCAGCGCAGGCGCCAGCGCACTGAGCTATGCGCCCGATCAAGGTACGTTCGCCGATGTCGGAGTGTCGGCATATGTGGACCCTGTTTACTATCTTGCGACCACAAAAGGAACCGATCCGGCCGCGGTCGCAGCGATTGCGGCGGCGATAGACGAGGCGACCAAATCCCCCGAAATGGCCGAAATCGTCAAGAACGCGACGCAGGGCGAACCGTTGAATCTGGGCGTCGAAGGCACGCACCAGATGATGACCGAAGGCCTCGCAGCGGCCCAGATCCTGTTCGCCAAATAAGACACCGACCCCGCTGCAATCTGCGGCGGGGCCACCAGTCTGCGGGAGGAAAACATGTTAACATCAGCCGATCGCATCTCGGGCATCTTCTTTTTACTGTTTGGGCTGGCGATGTATTTGTACGTGAATCCCAACTACATCGAGGCAACCGAAGGCGGAAACATTTCGCCGAATACGGTTCCGAACATCGTGTCCATTGTCATGGCCGTCTGCGGTGGGCTTCTGGCTCTCAAACCGACGAACCATCGGGCCCGCAGTTCGCGCAGCATGGCCATAACCGGTTTCTATGTCGCGCTCCTGACGGCCGGTCTCTATGCCATGTCATGGTTCGGTTTCGAATATGTCGCCCCCGTTCTTGCCCTGGCGATCATGTGGGCAATCGGTGAACGCCGCCCGCTTTGGCTTGGCCTCGGTGTCGTAGTTGTTCCCGCGGTCATCTGGTTTCTGGTCACCCAGATCCTTGGCCGGGCGCTGCCCT
>CAYGNB010000105.1:0-9793 GCA_964351135.1 uncultured Rhodobacterales bacterium
TTTGTATCCACAACAGGGAGTACCCAGATGATCTCGGGACTTGGATCAAAGACCGTTCTGGCCGTCGGGCTGGCTACGGCGTTCATCGGAACTGGTTCGATGGCGGAAACCGTCAAATGGGGCGCGCCACGCGACATCGTCTCGCTCGACCCCTATTCCTACGGGGACAGCTATACGATCAATTTCCTGAACCATATCTACGAGGGGCTCGTCCGCTATAACCGCGACCTGAAGATCGAACCGGCGCTGGCCGAGTCGTGGGAAATCGTCGGTCCGACCACCTGGCGGTTCAAGCTGCGCGACGGGGTCAAGTTCCACAACGGCAACGACTTCACCGCCGAAGATGTGCTGGCCTCGCTCGCCCGTGTGAGCGATCCGTCCTCGCCGCTCAAAGGCAACCTGCCCGCTTACAAGAGCGCGGCGGTCGTGGATGATCGCACCATAGATATCGAGTTGACCGGCCCCTACCCTCTGCTGCTCAACGATCTGACCAACATTCACATCTTCGACAAGGACTGGCTGGTCGAGAACAATGCCGAGAAACCGACCGATGTCAGCGCGGGCGTCGAAGGCTATGCGACCTTCAACGCCAACGGCACCGGACCGTTCAAACTCGAATCCCGCACGCCGGAGGCGCAAACCATCCTTTCGGTCAATGACGGCTGGTGGGACGAACCGCAGCACAACCTGACGCGCATCGAGTTCCAGCCGATCTCCTCGGCCGCGACCCGCGTTGCGGCGCTGCTGTCGGGCGAGGTGGATTTCGTCGACAGCGCGCCGGTTCAGGATTTGCCGCGCCTCGAAGCCGCGACAAATCTCAGGGTTCTGGAGCGTACCGACCTCCGCACGGTCATGCTGGGCTTCAACCGCCGCGATGAACTCGTGGCTGGCGGTGCAAACCCGATGAACGACCTCCGCGTTCGCCAGGCGATGCAGATGGCGGTGGACATGGAACTGATCCACGACAAGGTGATGCGCGGCAAGTCGCGCAACGCGGGTCTACTGGTCGCCCCGGCGATCCCCGGCTACTCGGCCGATCTCGACACCGTCGTGCCGGTGGATGTGGACAAGGCAAAGGCATTGCTGACCGAGGCCGGATACCCTGACGGGTTCGAGTTCGATTTCGTCTGCACCAACGAAAGCTACGTCAACGAAGAGCAGTTCTGCCAGGCGATTGCCTCGATGTGGTCGCGGATCGGGCTCAAACCCCGGCTCGACATCGGCCCCACCGCCAAACAGACGCCCAAGCGCGCGAACGGTCAGGCCGACGTCTACACGATCGGCTGGGCAACGCTGCCGATGCTCGACACCTATTCGATCCTGATCCAGATGCTTCACAGCAAGGAAGGCAATGCCGGCGTCTTCAACTGGGGCGGCTGGTCCTACCCCGAGATCGACCGGCTGACGGATGCGGCGGGTGTCGAACTCGACAACGACAAGCGGCTGGCGATGGAAACCGAAGCGCTGAAGATCGCCAGGGACGAGATCGTGATGATGCCGCTGCACCAGCAGCCGATGGCCTGGGCGGTATCGTCCGGGTTCGGGGACTTCCCGCAGTTCCCCGACAACAAGCCGCGGCTTTGGTACGTCACCAAGTAACTTCCTCCCGACTGGGGCAGCGCCGCGGCGCTGCCCGCTCTTTCCGCCATGGGGGCTATGATGCTGGCCTTTCTTATCAAGCGCTTCGCAAATGCGATCTTCGTGATGCTCTCGGTGAGCTTCATCGCCTTCATGATCTTCCGCTTTGTGGGCGATCCGGTCGAGCTGATGCTGAACGAACAGGCCACGCAGGCGCAACGCGACGATCTGCGGGCCAAACTGGGTCTCGACCGGCCTTTTGCCATCCAGTACGGCACCTTCGTCGCCAATGCGGCCAAGGGCGATTTCGGCATCTCGTTCCGCAACCAGCAGGACGTGCTGGCCATGATCGCGGAACGTTTTCCGGCGACCTTCGAACTGGTGATCGTTGCCACCATCATCTCGCTGGTCGTGGGCATCCCCATGGGTGTGATCACCGCGATCAGGCGTCAGACATGGTACGCCGAAGCGATGCAGTTCACCTCGATCATCGGCATCTCGCTGCCCAGCTTTGTGGTGGGGATCGGCCTTATCCTGATCTTCTCGGTCTGGCTGGGCTGGTTCCCCGCCTTCGGGCGCGGCGAGACGGTTCAGATCGGCTGGTGGTCGACCGGGCTTCTGACCCAGTCGGGCCGCATGTCGATCATTCTGCCCGCGCTTTCGCTGTCGCTGTTCCAGATCACGCTGGTCATGCGGCTCGTCCGTGCGGAAATGCTCGAAGTCCTGCGTTCGGATTTCATCAAATTCGCCCGCGCCCGCGGCATCCCCGCCCGCGCGATCCATTTCCGCCATGCCCTGCGCAACTGCCTGATGCCGGTCGTGACCATGACCGCCATGCAGATCGGCGGGCTCATCGCCTTTGCGCTGGTGACCGAAACGGTGTTCCAGTGGCCGGGAATGGGGCTGCTCTTTATCCAGGCCGTCACCTTTGTCGACGTGCCGATCATGGCCGCCTACCTGTGCATCGTGGCGCTGATCTTTGTCCTGCTGAACACCATCGTTGACGTGACCTATGCCGTGATCGATCCCCGCCTGCGTGGAGCCGACAAATGACCGATATCCCTGCCGCCGATCTTCGTCAGAAAACGATGAGCCGTCGCGAACGCTTTTTCGACAGCGATCTCTGGTGGAGCTTCAGGAACTCGAAATCCGCCGTTGGCGCCGCCATCGTGCTGATCCTCGTGATCCTGACCGCGATCCTCGCCCCGGCGCTGTCGCCGCAGAACCCCTATGATCTCGCCTCGCTCGAACTGTGGAACGCCGAACTGCCGCCGGTCTGGATGGAAGGCGGGCAGATGCCGTTCATTCTCGGCACCGATGTTCAAGGGCGCGACATCCTTTCGGGCATTCTCTATGGGACGCGCATTTCAATCTTCATCGGGCTCGCCTCGGTTCTGGTGTCGCTGGGTATCGGTGTGCTTGCCGGGCTGACCGCCGGGTTCTATGGCGGTTGGGTCGATAACGTGCTGATGCGCATCGGTGACGTCCTGCTGTCGATCCCGATCATCCTCGTTGCGATCCTCGTCAGTTCGGTGGCGCAGGCCCTGCTGCCGCCCCAGCTGCGCGAGGCGGGCATCTCGGTGGTGCTGGTTCTGGCAATCGCCATGTATTCCTGGGTGCAATACGCGCGCGTGGTCCGCGCCCAGACCATGGTCGAACGGCGCAAGGAATACGTACAGGCCTCGCGGCTCGTTGGCACGCCCGCCCGCCGGCTGATGCTCAAGCATATCCTGCCCAACACACTGACCCCGGTCTTTGTCGCCGCCACGCTGAATTTCGGCCTCGCCATCCTGATCGAGGCGACGCTGTCGTTTCTCGGCGTCGGTATGCCGCCGAACCAGCCATCGCTGGGCACGCTGATCCGGGTCGGAAACCAGTATCTCTTCTCCGGTTCGTGGTGGATCGTGCTCTTTCCCTCGATCCAGCTGTGTATTCTGGTCGTCGCCGTGAACATGCTGGGCGACTGGCTGCGCGACGCGCTGAACCCGAAACTTCGATAAAGGACCGCCTTCGAATGACTTCGCTCCTGATTCAGAACGTCCGCATCATGGACGGCGAAACCGCCGATATCCTGATCCGGGACGGCGTTATCTCGCAGATCGCGCCAGGTATCGACGCCCCGGACGTGCCGGTCGAGGCCGGCGGCGGCCATATCGCCATTCCCGGCCTGGTCGATGCCCACACCCATCTGGACAAGTCGCTGCTGGGCTGGCCGTGGTACAAGAACGATGTCGGCGGGGCGAGCCTGATGGCGATGATCGAAAACGAGCGTAACATGAAGAAGACGCTCGGCCTGGACCCGCATGTGCAGTCGATGCGCCACGCGCTGAAAACAGCCGCCCTGGGCGCAACCCTGATCCGCAGCCATGTCGACATCGACACCGAAGGCGGCCTGAGCGCGATGGAAGGCGTGATGGAAACGGCAGACAAGCTCGCCGATGTGGTCGAGATCGAAACGGTCGCCTTTCCCCAATCCGGGCTGATGATCCGAGAGGGTACCGCCGAGCTGATGGATCAGGCACTGGCCATGGGCGCCGATCTGGTCGGCGGCCTGGACCCCTGCGGCGTGGATCACGACCCCAAGGGCCATCTCGACACCATTTTCGGTCTGGCCGACAAGCACGGCAAGGGCATCGACATCCACCTGCACGAACGCGGCGAACTCGGGATGTTCTCGATGGAAATGATCCTCGACCGCGCCGAGGCGCTGGGGATGAACGGGCTGGTGACGATTTCTCATGCCTTCTGTCTCGGCATGCCGGACTTCCAGCGTGTCGAGGCGATGCTCGAACGGCTGGCCGCAATGGACGTGCGCATCATGACCACGGCACCGACCTCGTCGCCCGCCCCGATGGTGAAGCAGCTCGATGCGTATGGCATCAAGATCGGCGCCGGCAACGATGGCATTCAGGACACCTGGGGGCCTTACGGCAACGGCGACATGCTGGAGCGGGCCAAATTCGTCGGCCTGCGCAACAACCTGCGCATGGATGTCGAGGTGAAACGGGCGCTCGACATCTGCGCCGGCGGCGGCGCCGAAGCCATGGCCAAGCCACGCCGCGCACTGGAGGTCGGCGCGCCGGGCGACGTGGTTCTGGTCGAGGGCGAAACGGTGGTTCAGGCGGTTGTCACCCACGCGCCGCGCAAGCTGGTGGTCAAGGGCGGGCACGTCACCGCGCGCGACGGCGCCACCATCGTCGAGACACCGTGATCCGGTTCGCCGACATACCCCTCGGCACCCGTCCCCGGGGCCGCTGGGCGCTGACCGCGCGCTGGATCGTCGCCGATACGCCGTCCGGCCGCCGCCTCGTCAGCAATGGCGAGGTGGTGATCGACGGGGACACCGTGATCCATGTGGGCCAACGCTTCGACGGCGAAGTCTCGGCGCGGTTCGACATGGGCGAGGCATTGATCGCACCGGGCTTTGTCGACCTCGACGCGCTGTCGGATCTGGACACCACGCTTCTCGCCTTGGACAACTGGCCGAGCGAACGAAAGGGACGGGTCTGGCCGCGTTCCTATGTCGAACGCGGGCCTTACGAGATGTATACGCCCGACGAACTGGCCTTTCAGAAACGTTTTGCCTTTGCACAGCTTCTGCTGAACGGGATCACCACGGCGGCGCCCGTCGCCTCGCTCTTTTATCGGGAATGGGGCGAAACAGTGGCCGAATTCGAGGCCGCGGCCGAGGCGGCCCAGGATCTCGGGCTGCGCGTCTGGCTCGGCCCCGCCTATCGTTCGGGCGGCATGGTGGTCGAGGCCGATGGCCGGATGGTCGCCGATTTCGACGAGGACCGGGGCCTGAAGGGGCTGGAGGACGCCATCACCTTTGCGGGCAAGTGGCAAGGCCACGACCTCGTCAGCCCGATGCTCGCTCCCGACCGGGTCGAGACCTGCACCGAAACCCTGCTGACGCGGACGATGCGCGCTGCAGACGATCTGAACTGCCCGGTGCGCCTGCATATGGCGCAGGGGACGATGGAGCTGAACACGGTCCGCACTCTCCACGGCAAGACCGCGCCGGAATGGCTCGGCGGGCTGGGGCTGCTGAATGCCCGCCTGCTGGCGCCGCATGCCACCGTCGCAACGCAGGACGACCTGCACCGGTACGCCGACAATGGCGTGACCGTCATCCACTGCCCGCTGGTCAGCGCCCGCCACGGCGGTGCGCTGCGATCCTTCAGGAAACTGCGGGACATGGGCATTCGCATCGCGATGGGCACCGATACGGCACCGCCCGACATGGTGCTGAACATGGCCGTTGGCATGATGATGTGCCGCGTCGCGGAAAACGACATTGATGCCTGCTCGGCGCCGGATTTCTTCGACGCTGCAACGAAAGGCGGGGCAGAGGCACTGGGCCGCGATGACATCGGCGTGCTGCGCGCGGGCGGCAAGGCGGATATCGCCGTCTTCGATCTGGCCGACCCCGCAATGGCGCCCGCCATCGACCCGGTGCAGACGCTGATCCTCGGCGCGACCGGCCGCGTCACCCGCGCCACCATCGTCGACGGGCGCGTGTCGATGCGCGACGGGCAGGTCGCGGGGTTCGACATGGCGGAGGCCCGCGCACAGGCCCAAACCCAGTTCGAGGGGCTGCTCGCCAGATACCCCGAACGCACCGCCGGGCATCCCCCGGTGGCAGAGATCTTTCCCCCCGCCTATCCGCTGATGGACGGGTGTCAGACGTGAAGGAGCCAGAGATGATGTTGCAAGCTGCACGCCAGCCCGATCTTCCCGGCGCGGCACCTGCTCCGGACGCGGCCGCCGTACTCGACGTATCGAACCTGACCGTCGAGTTCCCGACGCGCCGGGGCGTGCTGACGGCAATCGACAACGTGTCGATGCGGATCGAACCCGGAGAAATCCTCGGCGTCGTGGGCGAATCCGGTGCGGGCAAATCCATCACCGGCCTCGCCGTCCTGGGCCTGCTCGAAGCGCCCGGCCGGATCGCGGGCGGCGAAATCCGCGTCGGCGGACGGCGCGTCGACACGCTTTCCGAAGAAGAGCTGACCAAGGTGCGCGGCCGCGAGATGGGCGCGATCTTTCAGGATCCGCTGACCGCGCTCAACCCGCTGTTCACCGTGGGCGCGCAGCTCATGGAAACGATTCGCCTGCACACCGGCCTGTCGAAAGAGGGCGCGCGCGAACGCGCCCTGAAGCTCCTGCGCGAGGTCGGCATTCCCGCGCCCGAGGAACGGCTGACGCAGTATCCTCATCAGTTTTCGGGCGGTATGCGGCAGCGGGTCGTCATCGCGCTGGCGCTGGCGGCGGAACCGGATCTGATCATCGCCGATGAACCGACCACCGCGCTGGATGTCTCGATCCAGGCTCAGATTACCGCCCTGCTGCGCAGGCTGTGCAAGGAACACCGCAACGGTATCATGCTGGTCACCCACGACATGGGCGTGATCGCGGAAACCGCTGACCGGGTGGCGGTCATGTATTCGGGCCGCGTGGTCGAAACCGGCCGGGTCGAGGACGTGATCCACGATGCCCAGCACCCCTATACCAAAGGTCTGATGGCCGCGATCCCGAGCCTGCACGAACGGGTCGACAAGCTCACCCAGATCGACGGCGCGATGCCACGGCTGAACGCGCGCCCCTCGGGCTGCGCGTTCAATCCGCGCTGCCCGATGGCGGGCCCGCGCTGCCGGCGGGAAAAGCCGGACCTGACCCCGGCGGGCCGCAACCACGCCGCCTGTTTTCTGCACGAGGGAGGCACCGCATGATCACCGCCGATCCCATCCTTTCGGTCACCGATGTGTCCAAGGAGTTCGACGTTTCCGCGCCGTGGCTGAACCGCATGCTCGAACGCAAGCCAAAGCTCTTTGTGAAGGCGGTGAACGACGTCAGCTTCAGCATCCCGCGCGGAAGCTGTTTCAGCATCGTGGGCGAATCCGGCTGCGGCAAATCCACCGTCGCCCGTCTGGTGACCGGTCTCTACGCGACCTCATCGGGGGACATCCGTTTCGGCACCGGAGCCGAAGGCCGCCCGGTACGGGTGCAGATGATATTCCAGGACCCCCATTCCAGCCTCAACCCCCGGTGGCGCGTCGGAGACATCATCGCGGAGCCGATCCGCGAAATGAAACTGCGGGCAAACGAAGACGAAACGCTGGAACGGGTCGAAGACCTGTTGCGCACGGTGGGTCTGGCCGCGGACGACGCCCGCAAGTTCCCGCACGAATTCTCGGGCGGTCAGCGGCAGCGTATCTCTATCGCCCGCGCATTGGCGTCCGAACCCGAACTGCTGGTCTGCGACGAACCGACCTCGGCGCTGGACGTCTCGGTGCAGGCGCAGATCCTGAACCTGATGCGGCGGCTGCAGCAAGAGCTCGGCCTGACCTACCTGTTCATCAGCCACGACCTGAGCGTTGTCCGGCATATGTCGGACACGATTGCGGTGATGTACCTGGGCCGGATCGTCGAGATGGCGCCTGCGGACATCCTGTTCAGCGCGCCCCGGCACCCCTATTCCCAACTGCTCCTGGCTACGATCCCCGATATCCACGACCCGAACCGCGCCCGCGAGTTGCAAACCGGCGAACCGCCCAGCCCGCTGAACCCGCCGCCGGGCTGCACGTTCAACCCGCGCTGTCCGCTGGCCAACGACCGCTGCCGCAGCGACGCCCCCCTGCTCCGCGCCGTGGGTCAGTCATCCGTGCGCTGCCATGCGGTCGAGGAAGGCCGGGCAGACGGAACACCGGCGGGAAAGGTCATCTGATGCAGTTCGATTTCACAGAGCTTCCCCCGGCGGACCGCTATCGGCTGCTGACGAACTTTGTCGGACCGCGTCCGATCGCGCTCGTCTCGACGCGGTCCCCCGACGGCCAGAACAACGCCGCACCGATGAGCTTTTTCAACGTGTTCGCCCATGAACCCCCGATTGTGATCATCGGTTTCAGCGCCCGACCCGACGGCAGCGAAAAGGACACGACCGCAAACATCCGCCGAACCGAACAGTTCTGCGTGAACATGGTCGACATGGCTTTGGCCGACCAGATGATCCTGTGCGGCGTCAACTTTGCCGCAGATGTCGACGAGCTCGATTTCGCGGGGCTCACGGCGGCACCGTGCAGGCAGATCGACGCCCCGAGGGTCGCTGACACCCCCTGCGCCATGGAATGCCGGGTCGAGCGGATCATCGACTATCCCGGCCGCGCCATCGTGCTGGGCGAAGTGCTTCAGATGCATATACGCGACGATTGCCTCGACGCAGCCGGCCGCTATGTCAACCCGGCCGTTTATCAGCCAATCGCTCGGCTCCATGCCGACAACTACATCGTCAGCGACCGTCAGTTCGAACTGAAGAAGCCCCCTGAACTGGTGGCGCGAGAAGTATCCCAACAGCCGAAAGCGATGGGAGCCTGAGACCGGCCGCGTCGGGCGTCGCAGCGGCCTGCTAAAGCCGTCGCCGTCCGGCTGGCATGTGTGTCCGCATTTTTTGCTTCAACCGCTCTGGGGCGGGCTGCGGCGCAGCTTGCCTGACAGCCGCAAACCATCGCGCATGTTCAGGGCAAGCAGCGTGATGTTGGTCGCGCCGGCAACCAGTTCCAACCCCTGCACGAGATAGAACCCGCTGTCGAAAGTACCCGCCTGAGCCTTGGCCGACAGGTACAGCGCCGCCGGAATCAGGACAAGGATCCCGTTGGCCGTCATGATGGGCATACGCCGCCGCTTGCGCGCGACAACCGGTCCGCGCCAGGTCTTTCCAAGCCGAAAACCGGATGCCCCGGCAATCGCCAAGGCGGGAACAAGGATCAGAAACCCCCAGGGGATCAGTGTCTTGATCATGGTCACGGTGGCGGGGCCGGCAAACAGCTCGGACAGGACGGTCGAAATCCAGAAAATCAGGATCATGATAAACGCGAGCGTACCCGCGACGGGATGGATGAGCTTGGTCATTCGGTAATCTCCCGGAATTAAGATAGCAAGCTATATAACATTGCATAGCTTGCTATTCAATGGGTATGGTGCCGCTATGGAGTTCACGAAAAACCAGTCCGCAGGATACCTGCTCAACCATTTGGCCCGTATCTTCGCGCGCGGCCTGACGGCGCGAATAAAACCACTGGGGCTGACGACCGGGACATTCCCCGCGTTGCTCGAGCTATGGGAAGCGGACGGGCTGACCCAGAAACAACTCGTCGAACGGCTGGATATCGAACAGGCGACGATGGCCAACACGTTGGCACGGATGGAACGTGATGGA
>CAYGNB010000106.1:0-4919 GCA_964351135.1 uncultured Rhodobacterales bacterium
TCCGCTCGACCACGCCCCGCTGGGCGATTGCGCACAAGTTCCCGGCCGAGCTCGCCTGGACCCGGCTCGAGGCGATTGACATCCAGGTGGGCCGCACCGGCGCGCTGTCGCCCGTGGCGCGTTTGACGCCGGTGACCGTGGGCGGCGTCGTGGTGTCCAACGCCACGCTGCATAACGAGGACTACATCGCGGGGCGCGACGCCTCGGGTAACGCGATCCGTGGTGGCAAGGACATTCGCGTCGGCGACTGGGTGCAGGTCTACCGCGCGGGCGATGTGATTCCGAAGGTGGCCGATGTCGATCTCGCGAAACGGCCCGAGGACGCGGAACCTTTTGTCTTTCCGGATGTCTGCCCCGAATGCGGCAGCGATGCGATCCGCGAGGACGGCGACGCGGTCCGTCGTTGTTCGGGGGGGATGATCTGTCCGGCGCAGGCGGTCGAGAAGCTGAAACACTTCGTGTCGCGCAAGGCCTTCGATATCGAAGGGCTGGGTGCAAAGCAGGTGGAGCAATTCCACACCGACGGCTGGATCGCCGAGCCGGCGGATATCTTCACCCTGCAGGATCGCTATGGCAGTGGCCTGCAACAGCTGAAGAATCGCGACGGCTGGGGCGAAAAATCCGCTGAAAACCTGTTTCGGGCGATTGACGAAAAGCGATCGATTCCGCTGGGGCGGCTGATCTTTGCGCTTGGCATTCGTCATGTGGGTGAAGCGGCGTCGAACCTGTTGGCGAACCACTACGGCAATTGGGCCGCGTTCGAGCAGGCGATGCGCGACGCCGAATCCCAGGAGGGTGCTGCGTGGGAGGAACTGACCGGCATCGACGGGGTTGGCACGGTCATGGCCGGATCGCTGGTAACGGCATTCGCGCAGAATGGTGAACGTGCCTCGATCGACCGGCTGGTGGCGCATCTCGACGTGCAGGACGCCGCGCGCCCGGACACGGATGGCAGCCCGGTGGCGGGTCTGACCGTGGTGTTCACCGGCACGCTGGAAAAGATGACACGCGCCGAGGCCAAGGCCCGGGCCGAGGCGCTGGGCGCGCGGGTGTCGGGGTCGGTATCGGCCAAGACCGACATCGTCGTCGCGGGCCCCGGCGCTGGGTCCAAGGCCAAAAAGGCCGCCGAACTGGGGATCAGGACGCTGGATGAAGATGGCTGGCTGGACCTGATCGGCGCGCGATGAGCGGGCGTCCCGAACAACTTTTCCCGCTCTTCGCCGAGGTGGAAACGCTGCCGGGGATCGGCCCCAAAACCGCACGGTTGCTGGAAGCAGTCGACATAACGGCGCCCCGCGACCTGTTGTATTCCCTTCCATATTCGGTTGTCGACCGACGCAGGCGCGACAGTATCAAGGGGGCGGACTTGCCCGCGACGATGACGGTCGAGGTGACGGTCGGCGTCCATCGGCCACCAGGCAACCGGGGCGGGGCCTACCGCGTTCTGGTCGAGGATGCGCAGAGCGATTTCCAGTTGGTTTTCTTCCACGCGCGTGCGGATTATCTGAAGCGAATTCTGCCCGTGGGTGAGCGCCGGATTGTGTCGGGGCGGGTCGAACTGTTCGACGGCATGGCGCAGATAGTGCATCCCGACCATGTGCTGCCGCCCGACGAGGCCGCTGAGATCCCCGATTTCGAGCCGGTCTATCATCTCACACAAGGGGTGACGCAAAAGACCATGTTCAAGGCGACGCGCGCGGCGCTGGAGCGGTTGCCGGAGCTGGCGGAATGGATCGACCCGAACCTGCTCGGGCGCGAAGGGTGGCCCGAATGGGGGGCCGCGATGGCGGCTGCGCATGCGCCGCAGGGAAGGGCGGAAACCGCCCCCGATGCGCCCCCGCGCGCGCGGCTGGCCTATGACGAACTGATGGCGCATCAGTTGACGTTGGCGCTGGCGCGGCGGCGGGAACGCAAGGCGCGCGGGATTTCGAGCCGTGGCACCGGCGTTTTACATGACCGGGTTCTTGCGGCCTTGCCCTACAGCCCCACCGGCGCCCAGACCCGTGCGCTGGCTGAGATCGCCGGGGACATGGCCGCGCCCGAACGCATGAACCGGCTGCTGCAGGGCGATGTCGGCGCGGGCAAGACGCTGGTCGCCCTGCTGGCGCTGCTGATAGCGGTGGAGGCGGGCGGGCAGGGTGTGATGATGGCCCCGACCGAGATCCTGGCCCGCCAGCATCTGGATGGGTTGCGCCCTCTGGCCGAGCAAGCAGGGGTCACGCTCGACATCCTCACCGGGCGCGACAAGGGGGGCGAACGGCAGGCCAAGCTCGCGGCGCTCGCGGCGGGCGAGATACAGATCCTTGTCGGCACCCATGCGGTGTTTCAGCCGGACGTGGCGTTTGCCGATCTGCGGCTGGCTATTGTCGACGAACAACACCGGTTCGGGGTGCGTCAGCGGCTCGAACTCGCCGAAAAGGGGCGCGGGGCCGATGTGCTGGTGATGACGGCGACGCCGATCCCCCGCAGCCTGGCGCTGGCGCAATATGGTGACATGGACGTGTCGGTGCTGGATGAAAAACCGCCGGGGCGCAAGCCGGTGAAAACCGCGCTGGTCAGCACGGGCCGGATGGACGAGGTGGTGGACCACCTGCGCCGGGCCGTGGACGAGGGGCGGCAGTGCTATTGGGTCTGTCCGCTGGTGGACGAATCAGAACTCAGCGATCTGACAGCCGCCGAAGACCGGTTCCGGCACCTGCGGGCGGTTTTGGGCGAAGGCGTGGTCGGGCTGGTGCATGGCCAGATGCCGCCCGCCGACAAGGATGCCGCGATGGCCGCCTTTCAGCGCGGCGATACCAAGGTGTTGGTTGCAACCACCGTGATCGAGGTAGGCGTAGATGTACCCAACGCCTCGATCATGGTGATCGAACGGGCCGAGATTTTCGGTCTCGCCCAATTGCACCAGCTGCGGGGGCGGGTCGGTCGCGGCGCTGCCGAGAGCACCTGTCTGCTGATGTTTCGCGCGCCCCTGTCCGAGGGCGGCCGACGCCGGCTGGAAACCCTGCGGGAAACCGAAGACGGGTTTCGCATCGCGGAAACCGATCTGGCGATGCGCGGGGCTGGGGATCTGATCGGAACCGCCCAGTCGGGCCTGCCCAAATTTCGCATCGCTGATCTCGAACGTCAGACCGGGCTGATGCAGGCGGCCCAGAGCGACGCGCGCGCGCTGCTGGCCAAGGATCCTGCGCTGGAGAGCGGGCGCGGCCGGGCGGCGCGCGTGCTGCTGTGGCTGATGCGGCAGGATCAGGCGATCCGTTTGATTTCAGTGGGTTAAGGTTTTCACCCCTCAAATGTTCACAAAAGTTCCTAAAAAGTTCTTTACTTGGATCGCGGGATATGAGAACAAAAGGTCAACAAACATTTAACCATGTTGCAGGGGAGCAGACCCATGATGACCCAGATCCGCACGGCCCTTCGCCGGTCTCAGGATACGCTGTTGCAGGATGCCGCCGGTGCCGCTGCGCTGGTGATCATGCTGGTCGTCGGACTGCACCTGCCGGGGCTGGCCTGAGCCCCTGACCGTTTCTGCCTGCGATCTCATGCCGGGGTGAGCCCGGACATTACGTTCCGTGTGCGATGCAAGAGGGGCCGCCTGCCTCTGTTCTTGCCGGGCCTGTCCATTGGCCTGAGTCGGGTACCCGGGACTGACATGAGACCCGCATTGCCTGCCGCCGCCATCCGCCCGGGATGCGCGGCGGTTTTTTTGGCCGGGTGAGGTGCTGATGGCTCAGGCGCAGTTGGCTTGTTCGGCCTTTTCCATCGCCTCTGCCGTCGCTTCTATCGCCAGAAGGATCGACGCGTGACGGTTCTTGAAATCGCGGGCGGGCAACAGAACCTCGAACCCGTCAAAAGGCGCATCGGGAACCGGACCATCGGATTTGAGCATTGCGCGTAACTGATCACGGGCCGTTTCCACCTGTTCGCGGGTTGCGCCGGTCACAGCCGCGCCGACCACGGCCGCCGCCGCTTGTCCCAGGGCGCAGGCCTTTACGTCCTGGCCGAATTCGGCGATGCGGCCGTCACGCAGGGCCACATCCACTGTGACCGTCGAGCCGCAGAGCGGCGAACGGCGTTTGACCGTGGCGTCCGGTGCGTCGAGACGGTGCAAGTGCGGGATGTCGGCCGCGAGCGCGAGAATACGCGCCGAGTAGAGCTTAATCAGGTCGCTGTCACCGGACATGGCTTTCCCTCGTCGATCCTTCTTTCTACATAGTCCTGCAAAGCGGTTATGCAAAAGGGTTTTCACCGATGTCCTTCGATACCGATACCTTGGTCTATGATGATGCGGGGCTGATTCCGGCCATCGCGCAGGATTCCGAAAACGGCGACGTGCTGATGATGGCCTGGATGAACGCCGAGGCCGTGAAGCGTACGCTGGAGACCGGACGGGTCACCTATTGGTCACGGTCGCGGTCGTCGTTCTGGGTCAAGGGCGAAAGCTCGGGCCATATTCAGGAATTGGTCGATTTCAGGGTGGATTGCGACCGCGATTGCCTGTTGCTGCAGGTGCGCCAGACCGGACCGGCCTGCCACACCAACCGGCGCAGCTGTTTCTATACGGCGGTCCGTGAGGGGGCCGAGGTCGAGCTGATGGCGCCGATGGGCTGAAATCGCCCTGCGGGCGATGCCTCCGGCGGGGATATTTGAAGCAAGAGGAAGCGGGCGGTCAGAGGCCGACCAATCGGCGTATGTCGCGAGGGGTGGCGCCGTCGGTGCGGTAGGTGGCAATGGCCCGGGCGTCATCACGCTTGGCCAGCCGTTTGCCGTTTTCGTCCCGGATCAGCCGATGATGGTGATAGATCGGGGTGGGAAGGCCCAGCAGCGCCTGCAACAGAACCTGTAACGGTGTGGTGTCGAAGAGGTCATCGCCCCGGATCACATGGGTGATCCCTTGTGCCGCATCGTCGATGACGGCGGCC
>CAYGNB010000106.1:5019-9562 GCA_964351135.1 uncultured Rhodobacterales bacterium
GCGATGTCGGTATCCTCGATCCGCAGCAGGAACCGGCCCTGTTCGGCCTGTGCCATATCATGGGCCAGCATTGCCGAGTAAGCGTGTCCAAGATGTAGCGGGCCGGTGGGGGATGGTGCAAATCTGGTGATGAAAGTCACGCTTTTTCGATCACATATACGTCGGCATTGAGGTTAAGGCCGGGTAGGTGCGGCCCGTATTCCCGGAACAATAACTGTGCCTTGCTCGGTTGTAGCCAGCTATCACGCTTGGCGGTGAACGCAGCGTCGGCGAGCGTATGGTCGTTGTAGGAAAAGGCGAACAGCCCGCCGCTGGCGAGTGCGTTCATGATCAGATCGAAGGTTTCCGGCGGCGCGGCGCCGGTGCCGAGCACGCCGACCCCCGTGATCGCGGCGTAGGCGCCGGGTTCGATCGGCGCCGGGTCGTCGAGGTCGATTTGCGACAGGCTGCGATAGCAGGACCGGCCTTTGGCGCCTTCGAGCATCTCGGGGGACGGGTCCATCCCGTTGATCTGCTCGAACCCGATCCGGCGCAACGCCAGCCCAGACAAACCGGTGCCGCAGCCGTAATCGAGGATCGGTAACCCCGGGTGCGGCCGCAGCGACCACAGCGCATCGGCCACCCGGCCGGGCGTGGCATAGCCGTTTTCGGCAATCTCCTGATCGTAGGAGGCGGCCCAGCGATCATAGAGCGCGCGGGTGTCTTCGGGCGTTTCCAGCCCATAGACGTTATCGAGAAACTTCTCAGCCATGGCCCAAGGATAGGGGGACGGATCACGCTGCGTCCAGTTCGATCTGCGCCAGCCAGTCGGTCCAGGCCGCCTTGGCGCGGTCGGTATAGGCCTTGTACCGGTCCTTGCGTCCGCGTCTGCCGCCCTTGAGCCCGTCGACCGGGCGGAACAGGCCGAAATTGACGTTCATCGGCTGAAAGGTCTTCGCCTCGGCGCCGCCGGTGATGTGGTGTATCAGCGCGCCCATGGCGCTGTCCTGCGGCACCGGGGGAAGCGGGTGGCCCAGGATCTCGGCTGCGGCCATGCGACCGGCGAGCAGCCCCATCGCCGCGCTTTCCACGTATCCCTCGACCCCGGTGACCTGCCCGGCAAAGCGGATGTGGGGCTTCGATTTCAGCCGCATCTGGGCGTCCAGCAATGTGGGCGAGTTGAGAAAGGTGTTGCGGTGGATGCCGCCGAGACGCGCGAACCGGGCGTTTTCCAGGCCGGAAATCATCCTGAATACATCGGCTTGCGCGCCATACTTCATCTTTGTCTGGAAGCCGACGATATTGTAGAGCGTACCCAATGCGTTGTCGCGGCGCAGTTGCACGACCGCGTGGGGCTTTTCGTCGGGGCGATGCGCGTTGGTCAGTCCGACCGGTTTCATCGGACCATGGCGCAGGGTTTCTCGGCCGCGATCTGCCATCACCTCGATGGGCAGGCAGCCGTCGAAATAGGTGGCGGTCTCGCCCTCGTGAAACTCGGTCTTGTCGGCGGCCAGTATCGCGTCGATGAACGCCTCGTACTGGTCGCGGTTCATGGGGCAGTTGAGATAGGCGGTGCGTTCTTCCTCGGTATCGCCCTTGTCGTACCGCGATTGCCGCCAGGCCTGGTCCATGTCGACGCTGTCAGCATAGACGATGGGCGCGATGGCGTCGAAGAATGCCAGCGCCTGCGTGCCGGTTTCGGCGCGTATGGCGTCACCGAGCGCGGGAGAAGTGAGCGGCCCGGTTGCAAAGATCCAGCGCCCTTCATCCGGCAATTCGGTGACCTCTTCGTGGCTCACCGCGACGTTCGGCAGTGCCTTCAGTCGTTCGGTCACGGTTTCGGCAAATGGATCGCGATCCACGGCCAGCGCGCCACCGGCGGGCAGGCGGTGCGCGTCGGCCGATGCCATGATCAGCCCACCGGCGGCGCGCATTTCCCAATGCAGCAGTCCGACCGCGTTCTGTTCGTCGTCATCGGACCGGAACGAATTGGAACAGACCATTTCGGCCAGATTGCCGGTCTTGTGAGCGAAGGTTTCGACCTTTGGGCGCATTTCGTGGATCACCACGGGAACACCCATGCGGGCGGCCTGCCAGGCCGCTTCAGACCCGGCCATGCCGCCGCCGACGATGTGAAGCTGTTCTTTCATGCTGCCCGTCTAAGGCAGCGGCAGGATCGGCTCAAGCCTCGCAATCAGTCCTGCCAGTTGGGCGGGCGCTTTTCGATGAAGGCCGCGATACCTTCGGCGGTGTCACGGTAGAGCATATTTTCGACCATCACGTCGCGGGCATGGTCGTAGGCGGCCTCGATCGGCATTTGCAACTGGTCGTAAAAGGCACTTTTGCCGATTTTCACTGCGGCACTCAGCTTGCTGACCAATTTGTCGGCCAGACCGGATGCAGCGGTTTCGAGTTCGTCCATGGCGACGGCGCGATTGATCAGGCCGAGTTCGACGGCGCGATCTGCTTCGATGAATTCGCCCGTGGTCAGCATCTCGAAGGCCTGCTTGGCCGGGATGTTGCGCGACAGGGCCACCATCGGGGTCGAGCAGAACAGGCCGATATTCACCCCGTTCACCCCGAATCGCGTGCCGTGTGCCGCGATGGCAAGGTCGCATGAGGCAACCATCTGGCATCCGGCGGCGGTGGCGATGCCGTGAACTTGCGCGATGACTGGTTGGGGCAGGGCGCGGATCGACAGCATCATCCGCGAACAGCGGTCGAACAGATCGCTGAAATAGGCGCGGCCGCCATCTTCGGCCTGCCGTCCCGCCGTCATCTGTTTCAGGTCATGCCCGGCGCAAAAAACCTTGCCCGCGCCCGACAGAATCACCGCGCGAATTTCTGTGTCTTGCCGGAGTGCGTCGAATTCGGTCTGCAGTGCGGCGATCATCTCGTCGGACAGCGCGTTCAGGTTATCGGGGGAGTTCAGGGTCAGCCGCGCAACGCGGCCCGTGTCGCGACGTTCCAGAATTGCCATCTTGCCCTCCGCTTTGCTGTCGGGCCAACACTAGGGGGGGAAGAGGGAAAGGAAAAGCATGTCTCTTGCGCTGAATATCGACGAACTGGCCATCTATCTCGAAGAGGTGTTTCCGCAGGTCCGGAACGATTTTGCGTTCGATCTGCTGGAGGAGGACCGGTTGCGTATGCGTCTGCTGGTGGGAGAGCGGCATCTGCGGCCGGGTGGCACGGTATCCGGGCCGTCCATGTTCAGCCTCGCCGATTGCGCGGTCTATGCGATGGTGCTGGCGCGGGTTGGGCGCAAGGCGCTGGCGGTCACGACCAACTGTTCCATCGACTTCATGCGCAAACCGGCCGCCGGTGTGGATCTGATTGCCGATTGCAGGTTGCTGAAACTGGGCCGGGTCCTAGCCGTGGGCGATGTGCTGATCTATTCGGGCGGGTTGAACAAGCCGGTGGCACGCGCGACGCTGACCTATTCGATCCCGCCAGAGCGTTGAGGTTGGCAGATACGCCGGCGGCTTGTGCTATTTGATGGGGTATTATAATACCATAATTGCAAGGCATTGATAAATATCAATATATTGGATGATCGGGTGCTTGACGTGTCTTTGGTGTGCCTTTAGACACCGTTCATCGAATTCGGGCCGGTGCGGGTGCGTGCCGGTCTTTCACGTCAAACGGGAATACCCCTCATGAAAACCTTCTCTGCAACGCCTGCAGACATCGACAAGAAGTGGATCCTGATCGACGCCGAGGGCGTGGTTCTGGGCCGTCTTGCTTCGATCGTCGCCATGCGCCTGCGTGGCAAGCACAAGCCGTCCTTTACCCCGAACATGGACATGGGCGACAACGTCATCGTCATCAACGCCGACAAGGTGCAGATGACCGGCAAGAAACGCGACGAGCATTTCTATTGGCACACCGGCCATCCCGGCGGGATCAAGAGCCGCACCAAGCAGCAGATCCTCGAAGGGGCGCACCCCGAGCGCGTGGTGCTGCAGGCGGTCAAGCGGATGCTGCCCGGCAACCGTCTGAGCCGCGAGCAGATGACCAACCTGCGCGTCTATGCCGGCGCCGAGCATCCTCACGAGGCCCAGAGCCCCGAAGTTCTGGACGTGAAGTCCATGAACAAGAAAAACACCCGGAGCTGATGACCGATGGCTGAAGAAATCAACACTCTCGAAGATCTGAACGCCATCGCCGGCGTTGAACCCGTGGCCGAAGAAGTCATCGCGCGCGAACCCGTACGCGACGAGTTGGGCCGTGCCTATGCCACCGGCAAGCGGAAGGACGCCGTTGCCCGTGTCTGGATTAAGCCCGGTTCGGGCAAGGTCGAGGTCAACGGCAAGGACCTGAACGCCTATTTCGCGCGCCCCGTGCTGCAGATGATCCTGCGCCAGCCGTTCCAGGTGGCAGGGGTTGAGGATCAGTTCGACGTGATGGCAACCGTCAAGGGCGGCGGCCTGTCGGGTCAGGCGGGTGCGGTCAAGCACGGCATTTCCAAGGCGCTGCAACTCTATGATCCGTCCCTGCGCGGTGCGCTGAAGGCTGCCGGGTTCCTCACCCGTGACAGCCGGGTCGTGGAGCGGAAGAAATACGG
>CAYGNB010000107.1:0-9550 GCA_964351135.1 uncultured Rhodobacterales bacterium
CGACCATATCCATATCCACCGCCAGGCGCCGGATATCCGCCGGCGCGCCCTCCAGGAGCAGCGTGTCGCCCACCCGCACCACGAGATCATCCAACATCCGCCCGATATTCTGGTTCCGGCGATGCACGGCCAGCGGATAGACGCCATAGCGCCGCCGCAGCCGGATATCGCCCAACCGGCGGCCGACCATCTTGCAGCCCGGCGTGATCAGCACCTCGACGGTGGTGGTTTCGACCGCCGATACCTGGTCCACCCGCTTCAGTTCCTTGTTGTTCTGCAGACTCAAAAGCTCGGTTATCCGCGTGCGCAGCACGACGCGATCTCCCACCTGCAACGTCACACCGGCAAGGTCACGCCGCAGCGAGGCATCCCCGCGGATCACGTCGATCAGCCGCACGCCGGGGCGCTTGAACAGTTGCACCCCGGTCACTTCGCGCCCGATCAGGTTGCTGTCGGGCGGGATCACCGCCTCGGTAAAGAACTTCATCGACCGCTTGTCCGAGAGCAACGAGGCCATGCTATCGCGTTCGGGCAACAGCCGGGGCGCGACAAAGCGCAGATAGACCCCGCCCCAGATCACCAGCAACACCGCCAGCGGCGTGACCTCGAAGATCGTGAACGGGTCCAGCCCACGTGACCGCGCCACGCCGTCCACCAACAGGTTGGTCGAGGTGCCGATCAGCGTGAGACAGCCGCCCAGGATCGCCGCATAAGACAGCGGAATCAAAAACTTGCTGGCCGACATACCCAGCTTGCGGGACAACTGGACAAAGACCGGGATCATCACGACGACCACCGGGGTGTTGTTGACAAAGGCCGAGGCCACCACCACGAACAGCATCAGGACGCCGATGGCGCGGGCCGGGCTGGTATCGGCCTGCGATTCGGCCAGATGGGTAAACCATTCCAGCGCGCCGGTGCGCACCAGCGCCCCCATCACGATGAACATCGCGGCAATGGTCCAGGGCGCGGGGTTCGATAACACCCGCAGCGCGTCATCGTAGGACAGGATACCCAGCACCAGCATCGCCGCAACGCCCGCAATCGCCACCACTTCGGCAGGGTAGCGTTCGCGCACGAACATCGCGAACATCGCCGCGACAATGGCCAGCGCCGTTATCGCGCTCGTGGTATCGGAAAGCTGAATCAGGTCCATATGCGCCCGTGTTGCTAGTGCGGTGACGGGCGAACCCGCCCCGGTCAAGTTTGTTTGATTGCGGGATCGGGGGCAAGCACGCGCTGCCGCCGGGGTTGAACAAGGAACACGCCCACCAGCACCAGCGCCATCGCCGCCCAGAAATAGGGCGCATAGGTTTCCCCCAGAATCAGCATCGCCCAGAACACGCCGAACCCGGTGACGAGGTAACTGACCTGAACCGCAAAGACCGGCCCCGCGCGCCCCACCAGCCAGACATAGGCAGTGTAGACCGCCACATGGACCAGCGAGGCGGCTGCAAGCGCCTGTTCCGGCGGCCCGAACCCGGCCAGCGGCGAAATGAACTGTCCGGTCGCCACCGCCACGGGCAGGATCAGCACCGCACCCAGCGCCGACGCGCCGCAAAGTACCTGCGATGGCCCCAGACCGGCCGTGCCCCAGCGGGCGACGATATTGCCCTCACAGGCGTAACAGAGCCCCGTGACCAGCGCGACCGGCACCCAGATCAGCGCGGCGCGATCGGGCAGGCTGGCCTCGGGCAGAACCAGCAGGGCAACGCCCACCAGACCGGTCAGCAGCCCCACCAGTCGGCGCGCTGCAAATCGCTCCAGCCCCAGCATCAGAGCGATCGGAAAGGCGTAGAGAGGCACGAGAGACAACAGCACCGACATGAAGCCGCTGGGCAGATGGGCGATTGCCACGTAGCCGGCGGAGTTGGGCAGCAGCGTGCCGATCAGCGCGATCACGAGGTAGACCCGAAATGCGGCGCGGTGCAGCGGCAGCGGTCGGCCACGCAGCGCCAGCAACACGGCCATCGCAACCGCGCCGATCAGCATCTGCCAGAAGATCAGCCCGAACGGCCCGTGCCCGGTGCTGACCGCGATCTTGGACAGTGGCTGGGTCACCCCCCACCCTGCCCCGGCAACGACGAGTATCAGGGTGTAAAGCGCGACCTGCCGGGCCGTCACGGGCCCGCCTGTTCCAGCAATCCGCCCTCGCGCACCATCCGCACCGACAGCGCCTTGCCGCTGCGGTCATCGGTTTCCACGAGGATGCCCGACAGCGTCGCCTCGCCCATGGCCGGCGTGAAGCGGTCCCGTGTCATGCCGGTGATAAACCGGCGCAGCGGCTCGGTCTTTTCCATTCCGATCACCGAATCGTAAGACCCGCACATGCCCGCATCGGTCAGATAGGCAGTGCCGCCCGACAGGATCTGCGCGTCCGCGGTGGGCACATGCGTGTGCGTGCCGACCACGAGGCTGGCGCGGCCGTTGCAGAAATGACCCATTGCCATCTTCTCGGACGTGGCCTCGCAATGCATGTCGACAATCGCCGCGCTGGCCATCCCGCCCAACGGGTGCGCCTTGAGCACCGGTTCGATCGCCGAAAACGGATCGTCGAAGGCCCGGCGCATGAACACGTTGCCGAGCACCTGAGCCACCAGCACCTTGCGCCCGCCCCGCGCCTCGAACAGCCGGAATCCCTTGCCCGGCGCCTGCTTGGCATAGTTGACGGGCCGGACGATGCGCGGTTCGGTTTCGATGAACTGCAGCATGTCGCGCTGATCAAAGGCATGATCACCCAGCGTCAGGCAATCGGCCCCGGCGTCCAGCAGCCCCTTGGCATGGACCGCGTTCAGTCCCATGCCACTGGTCGCGTTCTCACCGTTCACCACGACAAAATCCAGCCGCCACGCGTCACGAAGGCCGGGCAGCCGGTCCCTGATGGCAGCGCGGCCCGCGCGCCCCATCACGTCACCAAGAAAAAGCAGTCTCATGATGCTGTGGTAGGCTGCGGCACCGGCGGGGGCAAGCCCGCGATTGCCTGTTGCAACCCGCTGACATTCCGTCAAATCTGCGCACGCCCCCGGAAACGGAGATTTCCATGATGCGTCAGATCCTTCCCCCTGCCCTATGTTTCCTGGCCTTGGCGGCTTGCGCCGAGGAAACTCCGAAGGTCGGGCTGGCAAACCCCGCCGCAACCTTCTGCGTCGAACAGGGCGGCCGGCATGAAATCCGGGACACGGCGAATGGACAAACCGGCATCTGCATTCTGCCTGACGGCCGCGAGGTGGACGCCTGGGAGTATTTCCGAGAGCAGACTGGCGGCTGACCCGCGCGGCCCCGATTTCAAAAGCCGATCACCCGGCTTTCGGTTACGATCATGTCGAGCGCCTGATCGGTCGGCTCCAACGGCAGCGCATTCGCCTGCTGCGCATCATAGGCAAAGCCGATGGCCAGCGTCGGGCGCCGGCCGCGCAACCCTTCGAGCGTGCGGTCATAGAACCCACCGCCATAGCCCAGCCGGCCACCATCGGCATCAAAGGCCACCAGCGGCACGATCAGGATCTCGGGATCGAAGAAATCGTCGACCAGAGGCACCCGCGCCCCGAACGGTCCGTCGCGCAGCGGCGCGTCCGGTTCCCAGCGTGAAAACCACAATGGCTGGCCTTCGCCCGTGATCACCGGAACGCCGACCGGCCCATAGGCCGCCGCCTCGGCCATGGCGGCACGCGGATCGATTTCGGTACGGATCGGCATGTATCCGGCCAGCGGCACCCCACGAAACCCCGCCAGTACCTCGGACAGCCGTCCGGCCGCCCCCGGCGCCGCAGCCGCATGGGCGGCTTTGCGACGGGCAAACCCAGCCTTGCGCGCCGCCGCCTTGACCTCGGCCAGGGTCATAGCAACACCCAGCTGGCCAAGCCGAGAAAGGCGAAAAATCCAACCACGTCCGTCACCGTGGTCACGAATGGCCCCGAGGCCAGCGCGGGGTCGATCCCCGCCCGGTCCAGCACCATGGGGATCACGATACCCCCCAGCGCCGCGGCGACCTGGGTCAGCATCATCGCCACGCAGATCACTGCCGCCAGCATCGGCACGCCAAACCAGAGCCCGGCCACCAGCGCCATCAGAACCCCGAACAACAGCCCGTTCACTGCCCCCACCGAAATCTCGCGTCTCACCACGCGCAGCGCATTCTGCGCGGTCAGGTCACGTGTGGCCAGCGCCCGCACCGTGACCGTCATGGTCTGGGTGCCCGCGTTGCCGCCCATAGACGCGACGATCGGCATCAGCACAGCCAACGCCACCATCGATTTGATCTCGTCGGAGAACAGGCCGATCACCAGCGAAGCCAGGATTGCCGTCAGCAGGTTCACGAACAGCCAGGTCGCGCGCCCCCGCGCGGCGGCGAAAATGGTGTCCGACAGGCTCGCCTCATCGCTGACCCCGGCCATGCGCAGGATGTCTTCTTCGTGTTCGTCGTCGAGAACGGCCATCGCGTCGTCGATGGTGATCACGCCGACCAGCCGCCCGTCATCATCCACCACCGGCGCCGAGATCAGGTGATACTGGTTGAAGGCGTAGGCCACATCCTCTTCGTCCCGCGTGACCGGGATCACCTCGAACACCTCTTCGGTAAGCTCGGACAACGGCACCTCGCGCCGGTGGCCCATCAGTTTGCCCAGCGTCACGTTGCCGACGGGATGCATCCGCGGATCGACCAGAACGACGTGGTAGAACTGTTCGGGCAGATCGTCCGAAGCGCGCAGGAAATCGATGGTCTGGCCCACGGTCCAGTCCTCGGGGGCCATCACCACTGCGCGCTGCATCAGACGGCCGGCCGAGTTTTCCGGATAGGCCAGCGCCTGTTCCACCGCGACCCGGTCGGCATCCTCCAGCGCGTCGAGGATCGCCTCCTGCTGCGGTTCCTCGAGATCCTCGACCAGATCCACGACGTCGTCGCTTTCCAGATCGCGCACGGCCTCGGCCAACACGGCCGGATGCAGCGTGGCAATGACCTCTTCGCGCAGCGATTCGTCCAGTTCGGACAGAATTTCGCCGTCGAAATCCCGATCATGAAGCCGGATCAGTTCGGCCCGGTCATGGGTATTCATCTGCTCGAGAAGGTCGGCGATGTCGGCCGCGTGCAGCGGTGCCATCAGCTCTTCGAGCTTGTCGCGGTCGCCGGTATCAACCGCATAGAGAATCGCGGCTACGGTGCGCGGCGGCAACTGATACGCCTCGTCGTCGTGCCGGTCTTCATCCATGGCCTGCTCGGCTTCTTCGGTCATGCGACGCCCCTTTCGCGATTGGCCGCAAGATAGAAGAAGCTGTTGCAGGAAAACAATGACAATGCCGGAATTTACCGAACGGCCTGCGGCGACTACCCTGTCTTGCGCACGGAAACGATGAGGAGCGGGCAATGCAAGGCGATGCAATCCTGACGGGACAGGTCCTGTCGTTCGATGCCGATCCGTTTCACGCCGGCCCCGAGGCAGCCGTGATCCATGAGGCGGTGGCCCTGTCGGGTGGCCGTATCGCCGATGTCGGATCGCGCGCGGATCTGCAGAAGGCGTATCCGGAAGCGGACCTGCATGACCACGGCCAGCACCTGATCTGTGCCGGGTTCGTCGATGCCCATGTACATTATCCGCAGACCGCGATGATCGCATCGTGGGGCAAACGGCTGATCGACTGGCTGAACAGCTATACCTTCCCCGAGGAAATGAGATTCGCCGATCCCGCCTATGCCGCGCAGATCGCCGAGCGGTATCTCGACCTGACGACGGCGAACGGCACCACGACCATGTGCAGTTTCTGCACCATTCATCCCGCCAGCGTGGAGGCATTCTTTGCCGAGGCGCACAAACGCGGACAGCGGGTGGTCGGCGGCAAGACCTGCATGGACCGCAACGCGCCCGAGGGGCTGCGCGACACCGCGCAATCCGCCTATGACGACAGCAAGGCGCTGCTGGAGAAATGGCATGGACAGGGTCGGGTTTCCTATGCCATCACGCCCCGGTTTTCACCCACCTCGACGCCGGATCAACTGGCGGCCCTCGGCGCGCTCTGGTCCGAATATCCCGATTGCCCGATGCAAACCCATCTGAGCGAACAAACCGACGAAATCGCGTGGGTGAAGTCGCTCTATCCTTCGGCGCGGGACTATCTGGACACTTACGAAACCCATGGCCTGCTCGGGGCGAACGGGCTCTACGGTCACGCGATCCACCTGGAGGCCCGCGAACGCGACCGGCTGCGCGACATCGGTGCCGCGCTGGTGCACTGCCCCACCTCGAACACCTTTATCGGGTCCGGCCTGTTCGACATGGCCGGGCTCATGGCCGAAGGCCAGCGCATCGGGCTGGCCACCGATACCGGTGGCGGATCGTCTTTTTCGATGCTGCGGACCATGGCTGCGGCCTATGAGATCGGACAGTTGCGCGGCACGCCGCTGCATCCGTCGCAGCTGCTGTGGCTCGCCACCGCCGGATCGGCAAAAGCGTTGCGGATGGACGACCGGATCGGCACCATCGCACCGGGGATGGAGGCGGACCTCGTGGTACTCGACCTGGCGTCGACGCCCGCTATCGCCCAACGCTCAGAGCGTGCAGCCGATCTGTGGGAGGCGCTGTTTCCCACCATCATGATGGGAGATGACCGTGCGGTGACCGAGGTCTGGATCGGCGGTCGAAAAGCTCACTAAAAAAACCTTATACTCTCGGCATAGGCCTCTGAATTACCAGATTATTCCAAACCAATGCCGGATCGGGTGTCCGCGGTCCATCCCAGCCACATCGCATCGCCATCCACGATCAGCGGCCGTTTCATCAACGCCGGGTGTTCAGCCAGAAGCTCTGCCGCCGGACGCGCACGCTGGGTATCGTCCAGCTTGCGCCAGGTCGTCGAGGCCCGGTTTACCAGCCTGTCTCCAAACCGGTCCCGCGCCGCTTGCATCACCGCATCGGGCACACCTTCGACGCGGACATCCACCAGCCGCGCCTGTGGCAAGGCCTTCAATGCCTTGCGGCAGGTATCGCAGTTCTTGAGCCCATAGAGTTCCATTCCGCCCCCTTTCCCATGGCTTTCACGAGCAAATACCCGCCAATCGCCCCCGGCGCAGCCCCATTTTTCTTTCTTTGAAATTTCACACACCCATGCAATCCTGAGCGCGGGTGTATCCACCGGCCCGATTTCCGCTGGCACTGCAGGGGGCGGTCGGGTCGCGCGGCTGCGTCCTTCAAAGACCCTGCCCCAGCAGGGAGAATTGCGATCAGAAGGAGACACGGGACATGCCGACCGGCACCGTGAAATGGTTCAACACCACCAAAGGCTATGGATTCATCGCCCCCGACGAAGGCGGCAAGGATGTGTTCGTGCATATTTCAGCAGTCGAGCGTTCCGGCCTGACCGGGCTCGCGGACAACCAGAAAGTGGCCTACGAGCTGCAGGACGGGCGCGACGGCCGCCAGATGGCGGCGGATCTGAAAGCGCTCTGACCACCTGACGCCGCCCGCGCCCGCCTGTACCCGGCTGGCGCGGGCTCTTCCCAGACTACCGGCCCAGCATCGATTCGAATTCGCGCCATTCGCGTGCCGACATGCCGGAATTGTCCTGGGTTACCGCGTCGCCTTTCAGCATCCTCCGCAGGCAATCGACCATCTGCGCCGACAGGGTCGCAGCCCCCAGGCGATAGTCCTCGAAGGCCCGGTAGGCAAATGGCACCCAATCGGCGACGATATCGCAAAGCGCCTCGGCGTAGACCCGGATTTCGTACTGGGCATGGGCATCGGCGCGCAGGCGCAGGAAATGGAAAAGGTTGTGCAAATCAACCTTCCAATACCATTGCGTGTAGACGTTCGCCGGCAGGTTCATCCGCGCCAGTTCGCGCGCCAGCCCCTGCTGTCCGTCCTGCGAGATCATCGCCTCGTAATTGTCATAGCAGCGCATCGAATCGGTCTTGAGGATATCGAGCACCCGCGCAGCCTCCTCGCCTTCCAGCGCTTCGCCCCGTCCCTGATTGTTCACCGCCGATTGCGCCGCCACGTGATCGGGCGCCGGGATATAGAATTCGCGGTCGAGAATCGAATAGCGGGCGGAATACTCGTTCACATTGGCGGTGCGATGACGAATCCATTGCCGCGCGACGAAGACCGGCAGTTTCACATGCAGCTTGATTTCGCACATCTCGAACGGGGTCGAATGCCAGTGCCGCATCAGGTAACGGATCAGCCCCTCATCATTCTGCACCGACCGCGTCCCCTTGCCATAGCTGACCCGTGCGGCCTGCGTGATCGCGGCATCGTCGCCCATATAGTCGATCACGCGGACAAAACCGTGATCCAGCACCGGGTGCGCGGTATAGAGATGCCGCTCCATGCCCGCAGACACCACCCGCAGGGTCGGTTGCGGCTCGGCGCGCTGCCGTTCGATCTCGGCCTGCTGTTCCTGGGTCAGGGGCATGGGCGAATCCTCTGTGTACGAATGCTCTGCGACAACCATATATGGGTCTCGCGCGGTGGTGAACCACTATATCCGCTTGACTTTGCCCATCCGCACAAGAAGCCCGCACTGGCCCAAACAACTCTGGAACTGGCGGCTGCATCCGCTAAATTCGCTGCAGCACAAGGAGGTTTCAATGACCATCAGATATCTGCACACCATGGTGCGCGTCGCCGATCTGGACAAGACAATGGCGTTCTTTCGCCTGCTGGGGCTGGAAGAGACCCGGCGCATCGACAACGAAGGCGGCCGGTTTACACTGGTGTTCATGGCCCCGCCGGGACAGGAAGACTGCCCGGTGGAACTGACCTGGAACTGGGACGGCGATGACGGGCTGCCATCGGACAGCCGTCATTTCGGTCACCTCGCCTACCGTGTTGATGATATATACGGGGTATGTCAGCACCTGATGGACAATGGCGTGACCATCAATCGCCCGCCGCGCGACGGGCATATGGCCTTTGTGCGGTCGCCCGACAATGTCTCGGTCGAGTTGCTGCAGGCGGGCGATGCGCTGGCGCCAATGGAACCCTGGGCCAGCATGGAAAACACCGGCCACTGGTAAACTGCCGGCGGACGATACTGCGCACGTTTCTGGCCGCGGCCTGCCTGGCGGCGGCTTCCACGTCCCTGATGGCCGAGCAACCTGTGTGCCGGCTGGCGCTGGTCCTGGCGACGGATATCTCTGCCTCGGTCGATGCCCGTGAGGATGCGTTGCAACGGGGCGGGCTGGCGGCCGCGTTGATCGCCCCGGAGATCCGGAACGCGTTCCTGTCACCGGGCCTTCCGGTGGCGTTGGCGGCATACGAATGGAGCGGCAGACATTCCCCGGCGATGGTGCTGGACTGGCATATGATCCGCCACGAGGCCGATCTGCTCGCAGCAGCCGAAACGATCGCCGGATCGACCCGCAGCCGTAGCGATCTGCCCACCGCAATCGGCGAGGCGCTTGGCTTTGGCAGCACTGTCCTGCGATCCGGGCCTGAATGCCTGTTGCGGACGCTTGACGTGTCTGGCGACGGCATCAGCAATCACGGCTTTCCACCCGCTTCTGCCTATCGCGCCTTCGATTTCGAGGGAATCACAGTGAACGGGCTGGTGATCAACG
>CAYGNB010000108.1:0-9543 GCA_964351135.1 uncultured Rhodobacterales bacterium
TTGGTGGTTTCCTGCAGCATTTCGTCCACGGTCTGGATCACCTTGGCGTTCGACGAATAGGCGCGCTGGGTCTGGATCATGGACGTGAGTTCGCCCGCCACGTCGGTCGAGGATTCCTCGCGCGCATAGGAAACGATCTCGCCCGTCGGTCCGTCCCCGGCATCCCAGAGGAAATAGGCGCCGCTATCCGGTGACGGCAGATAGGTCTGGTGGTTGAGCGCCACCATCCCGTTGGGATTGGGCACGTCGGCCAGCGGCACCTTGTAGATCGTCCGCGTCGCACCCGAGTCGAAGAAGGCGTGGACATAGCCGTTGGCGTCAATCTCGACGCCGGTCATGTTGCTGACCGCCGATCCGTCCTTGGAGATCGTGCCCGGCGCGAACTGGTCGGAAAGCTGGGTGATGCCATTGCTGTCCCCGATCCCGCCGATGGTGAATTCGATCGGCCCACCATCGACATTGACGACCATCGAACCCGTCGCCGGATCGTAGGCGCCGCCCGACACCGTGCTGACCGCGCTCAACGTCCCGCCAGCGGCGCGGCTGTCGTCGAAGGTCAAGGTATATTCGCCGATCACGGCACCGCCCGAGGCGGAATCGCTCAGCACCATTGTCCACTGGTTCGACGTTCCCGACGCCGGAATGGTCGGGCTGAACGACACCTGTATGCTCTCGGATCTGCCCAGGTTATCGTAATATTCCACAGACAGGTCGCGCGGTTGGCCGGTTCCGCCCGCCTCGGTCTCGGTCGCGGGCAGGTTCAGCCCCAATGTCATCTTGGTGGTCGGTTCGCCGGACAGCTGGTTGACGTTTATCTGCACGGGTTCGAGCGCTGCCGCAGTGTCGCGGGGATAGGGCGGGAATGTCCCGTCAGGCTGCGCCGGCCACCCCAGCAGAACCAGGCCGGATTCGGTGGTCAGGCGGCCGGTATCGTCGGTGCGGAACGATCCTGTCGTGGTCAGCATCATCTGCAGAGATTCGCCCCCGGCCGCTGCTTCGGTGGCCGAGGCGACCGGGATCATTCCGCGTCCTCGCACGGCGAGATCGGTCGAATTCGAGGTCGATATCAGCGGCCCGCGGGCGTCGATCAGCCGGGTCGTGGTCGCGCGGGTGCCGCCGGCGGAATAGCTGCCGCCATTGGACGCGATGACCATCGAATGGAAATCGGTCTGGACGCGTTTGTACCCGTAGGTCGAGGAATTGGCGATGTTATCGGAAATCGAGGCCAGCCGGCTTGCGTTGGCGGACAGCCCTGCCACACCGGCATTGAGCGAAGAGGAAATCGTCATGGCGCGCCTTTCTGCTACACATGAATCGTCCTGCAACAGCTAGCGCGCGCCGGCTTAACACCAGACTAACAGATAAAATTCCCCGGAAACCGGACCGGATTCATCCCGCGTAGTCAGCTGCGCAGCAGGATGATTTCGATGCGGTCGTTGCGATCCGCCATCGGATTCGCGATCGCCGGGCGGCGGTCGGCATGGCCGGTGACGCGCCGGATCCGGCGGTCCGGCATACCGGCGGCTTCGAGCAGTTCGCGGCTGCGCCCGGCCCGCGCGGTGGACAGATCCCAGACCGGGTTTTCGGCACGCACGATGGGAACGGCACGGGTATGGCCACCGACGGCAACCTCGTTTTCGACCGTCGCGGCCAGCCGCGCCACCATGCCCGCCAGATCGCGCATGACCCGCGTCGGACGGGCAGATTCGCCCTCGAAGAGCGGCACGCCGGGCAGCGAAAACAGCTCTATGATCAGACCTTCGTCAGTCACGCGGGTGGCGACGTGGCGCAACAGGTCGTCGGACACGAAGCTTTCGCCCCCCCGGCCCATCAGCGTGTCCTCGATTGTCTTGAGCGGATCGCCTTCGTCCAATGAAGGCTCGGCCTGGTCAACGCCGGTTTCGCCGCGCGACCGCCGCGATTCGGATGCCCGGATCCTGGCGCCGCCGGTGCCGTTCTTGGGCAGCACGTCCTCGGCGAACATGCTGTCGCCGCCAAAGGCGCCGTCGCCACCGCCCGACACCCTGTTGATCGGGACCGTCGGCGAAAAATAATCCGCAAGCCCCTTGCGTTGCTTTTCGGTTGTCGCGTTCAGCAGCCACATCAGCATAAAAAAGGCCATCATCGCCGTCACGAAATCCGCGTAGGCGACCTTCCAGGCGCCCCCGTGGTGACCGCCCCCGTCGATGACCTTCTTGCGCTTGATGATGACCGGCGCGACATTGCTCCGCGCATCCATTTCCATCACCTTTGCTCACCCGATGACAGGAATAGGCGGCGGCGGGTTAACACGTCGCTAATATCCCGACTTGTCGCGAAATTCCCCGTCCCGGGCAGCGCAGTTTCTTGCGGCATCGCCCCGAAATACAGTTTAGGGTGGCCTGCACCAGCGACGCAACAGCACCAAGGTTTCCCGCAATGACCAAGAAAACAGCCCTCGTCACCGGTATCACCGGGCAGGACGGCGCCTATATCACCGAACTGCTGCTCGCCAAGGGCTATGACGTGCATGGCGTCAAACGCCGTTCGTCGTCGTTCAACACCGCGCGGGTGGACCGGTTCTATCAGGATCCGCTGCTGAACAAGGACGTGCGGTTCTTCATGCATTACGGCGACATGACCGACAGCACCAACCTGATCCGCCTGATCCAGGAGGTGCAGCCGACCGAGATCTATAACCTCGCCGCGCAAAGCCATGTGCAGGTCAGTTTCGAAACCCCGGAATACACGGCCAATGCCGACGCACTGGGCACCCTGCGGATCCTCGAGGCGATCCGTATCCTGAACATGGAAAAAACCACGCGGTTCTATCAGGCCTCGACATCCGAGCTCTTTGGCGCCACCCCGCCGCCGCAGAACGAAACCACGCCCTTCTACCCGCGCTCGCCCTATGCGGTAGCCAAGCTTTACGGGTACTGGATCACCGTGAACTATCGCGAAGCCTACGGGATGCACGCGTCGAACGGCATCCTGTTCAACCATGAAAGCCCGCTGCGCGGCGAAACCTTCGTCACCCGCAAGATCACCCGCGCGGTGGCGGCGATGCATCTCGGACTACAGGACAGGTTGCTGATCGGCAATCTGGATGCGCGGCGCGACTGGGGCCACGCGCGCGACTATGTCGAAGGCATGTGGCGCATCCTGCAACAGGACGAACCGGGCGATTTCGTTCTGGGCACCGGGGAAAGCGCCTCGGTGCGCGATTTCGTCGATGCCTCCTTCGCGGCGGTCGATCAGCGGATCGAATGGCAGGGCACGGGGCTCGACGAAACCGGTATCGACCCGGCCACCGGCCGGGTGCTGGTGGCGGTCGACCCCAAGTATTTCCGCCCGACCGAGGTCGATCACCTGCTGGCCGACCCGACCAAGGCGCGCGAAGTGCTGGGCTGGACGCCCAAGGTGACGCTGGCCGAGATGGTGCGCGAGATGGTCGATTCCGACCTCGACACGGTGGCCGCCGAACGCGAACGGGTACAGCGCGATGACTGGTGAACCCTACAGCTACGACCTGGCTGGCAAGCGGATCTGGGTCGCCGGCCATCGCGGCATGGTCGGGTCGGCAATCGCGCGGCGGCTGGGGTCCGAGGATGTCGAGATCCTGACCGCCGGGCGCGACATTCTGGACCTGCGCGACCAGGCGGCGGTGCGCGACTGGATCGGCGACATGAAGCCCGACGCGATCTGCCTGGCCGCCGCCAAGGTGGGCGGAATCCTGGCCAATGACCGGCAACCGGCGGAATTCCTGTCGGAAAACCTGGCCATCCAGTCCAACGTGATCGACGCGGCTCATGCGCTGGACGTTCAGCGGCTGCTGTTTCTCGGCTCCACCTGCATCTATCCGCGCCTCGCGCCGCAGCCGATGCCCGAGGATTGCCTGCTGACCGGCCCGCTGGAGCCGACCAACGAATGGTACGCCATCGCCAAGATCGCCGGGCTGAAGCTGTGTCAGGCCTATCGCAGGCAATACGGACGCGACTATATCTCGGCGATGCCGACCAATCTTTATGGGCCGGGCGACAATTATTCGCCCACCGGCAGCCATGTGCTGCCCGCCTTCATCGCGAGAATGCACGCGGCAAAGACCAGCGGCGCGCGCGAGGTCGAAATCTGGGGCAGCGGGACGCCGCGCCGCGAATTCCTGCATGTGGACGATCTGGCCGACGCGCTGGTGTTCCTGCTGCGCAGCTATTCCGGCGAGGTGGCGCTGAACGTGGGCGTGGGCGAAGATATTTCGATCGCCGATCTGGCCCGGCTGGTGGCCGAGGTCGTGGGGGTGGATGTCGATCTGACATTCGACACCTCCAAACCCGACGGCACCCCGCGCAAACTGGTCGACGTGACGCGTCTGACGGCCCTTGGCTGGCAGGCGCGGATTCCATTGCGCGAGGGGCTGGAACGCACCTACCGCGACTATCTGGCCGCGCTCGACGCGGGCGAAATCCGGGGCCACTAAGGTCCGACGCAGGATCAGGCCGCCCTCAAGAGGGCGGCCCGGTCCCTGTCCGGGCTTGCTTACCCCCTACTCTGCCGCGTCGCGTTTCGGCAGCACCCAACCCGGGCGCGGGAAATGGCAGGTGTAGCCATTGGGAATTCGTTCCAGATAGTCCTGATGCTCGGGCTCGGCCTCCCAGAAATCGCCGACCGGCTCGACCTCGGTCACGACCGGCCCCGGCCACAATCCGCTGGCGTTCACATCGGCAATCGTGTCCTCGGCCACCGCCTTTTGCACCTCATCCACGTAATAGATCGCGGATCGGTAACTCAGCCCCACATCGTTGCCCTGCCGGTTCGGCGTGGTCGGGTCGTGGATCTGAAAGAAGAACTCCAGCAACTGCCGGTAGCTGATCTTTCCGGGGTCGAAGGTGATTTCGATCCCCTCGGCATGGGTGCCATGGTTGCGATAGGTGGCGTTGGGCACATCGCCACCGGTATAGCCCACGCGGGTGCCCTTGACACCGGGCAGCTTGCGGATCAGATCCTGCATTCCCCAGAAACAGCCCCCCGCCAGAACAGCGCGTTCGGTCATGCCACGTCCTCCACCTGATTCAGATAGGCGCCATAGCCCTCGGCCTCCATGTCATCGCGATGGATGAACCGCAGCGACGCCGAATTGATGCAGTAGCGCAACCCGCCCCGGTCACGCGGCCCGTCAGGGAATACATGCCCCAGATGGCTGTCGCCATGAGCCGACCGCACTTCGGTCCGGATCATTCCCAGGCTGCGGTCCTCGAGCTCGCTCACATGCGCGGGCTCGATCGGCCTGGTGAAACTGGGCCAGCCACAGCCGGATTCGTATTTGTCGGACGACGCGAACAGCGGTTCGCCCGATACGATGTCGACATAGATCCCCGGTTCCTTGTTATCCAGCAGCTCTCCGCTGCCGGGAGCCTCGGTGCCGTTCCGCTGGGTCACCCTGTACTGTTCAGGTGTCAGCCCGGCGATGGCTGTTTCGTCCTTGCGATATTGGGTCATCCGATCCTCCGAAACTGCTTCGGGATAGCATATGGCGTGTCGAACCGCAGCCCAAAGCCTTGTTACGATCCGGTCACGCAGATGTTTGCGCCACCGGCTGGCGCGACAGCTGCACAGCCAGAATGCCGGCGGTGACGACCAGCACCCCGAACAGATCGGCCGGCCCCAGCCGCTCGCCCAGCAGCGCCCAGGCAATGGTGACACCGAAAACCGGGTTGAGGAAATGAAAGGTCGCCGCGCGCACCGGGCCGATCCGGTGCAGCAACATGAACCAGATCAGGGTTGCCGCCAGCCCCGGAACCAGCGTGGTATAGGCAAAGGCCAGCACCAACGGCCAGGTCGGATTTATGCGGATCGTTTCGAACAGCGGCGCGGCGGCGAAGAGCAGCACCGACCCCACCAGCATCTGAAGCCCCACGACCATCATGAAATTCCCGCCCGAGGTGGCCCCGCGCACCGCCAGCGTGGCAAAGGTCAGCGCCAGCACCCCGATCCCGCACAGCAGGATACCCAGCGGATCGACCCCGGCGCTGATCCGCGACCCCATGATGATCGCCACCCCGGCAAACCCGGCCAGCAACCCGGCAATGCCCAGCCACCGCAATTTTTCGCCAAAGATCTGCCAGCTCGCCAGGGCGACCAGCAGCGGCAGGGTCGAGGCGATGATCGCCGCGACCGAGGCTTCGACCCACTGCATGGCGACGAAATTCAGCCCCAGATACAGCGCGTTCTGACAAATGCCGAACAGGATCGTTGCCCGCCACTGGTCCCGTGTCAGGCGCCATGACTGCCCCATCGCCCGCGCAATCGCGACCCCCAGCAGGCCCGAGATCAGGAACCGCAGCGCCAGCGAAAACAATGGCGAGGCATCGGCGACGATGATCCGTGCCGACGAAAAGGCCGACGACCACATCAGGGCAAAGGCAAGCCCCATCAGAATTGTGCGCGCGTCCATTCGAGTACTCCGGGGCGGACCGGTTCCTGTGTTCGCTCGACACTTTCCCAGTTCGCAGCCGGTTACAAGCGCGACCACGTTCCCCTCTGTCGCGAACACACCGAAGAAAGCTGTACCCGGAGCACGGCCGGGACGACGGAGACCAGCACGATTGCCGCCAACGGCAGGATGCAAACGGACCTGCGGAAGCCAGACCGGGCGACCACCGGCCAAGCCACAGGATCACCTGTCGCGGTCTCAAGGTGCCGCGACGGAACCAGCCATTTGTCCGGGGTATGTGACGCCGCCGCCGCCTTTGGAGGCAAGGGCGGCAATCAGTTCTTTCTGCACACGACCGGTCGGGATCGGACGTGCAGAATCGGGGGTATATCCCGCGTCGATCAGCTCCGGAAAGAGCTGAAACAGCTCTGCCCTGGCTTCCAGCGAAACCGCGCGCAACGCCTGAGCGCCCGGAAAGAGGCTCTCGGTGGGGGCGCCTTCGGCAAAAATCACCTGATGGCGGTCGAACAGCATGTGAAAATACTCGACCTCGTCCACCGTCTCGTCGACAAACACCCCCGGAAGGCCTGTCAGTTTTATGGCCGATACGAGAACATCGCCGTCCCGGCAATCCGGTTTGGCCGCCTGAGGCGACACCACCATCCGATGCTGACGCGACACCAGAAGATCCCGCCGGGGCAGCCCTTCTTGCAACGCGCCTGCCGTAATGCGCACAGGGGTCAGTTTCGGATATTGTGCCAGGTCCGCCGCCGTCACGGTGCGTTTGCCGATCCAGCGGATCGGTTGCAGCCCGTGATCCTGCGTTACAACCAGATCGCCCCGGTGCAAATCTTCGACCGGTTTGGGACCGTGTTCGGTTTCGATCAGCGTTCCTCGTGTGAAACAGGCCGCATTGGCATTGATAACGTTGATAAGAAAGATAACCGTTCCGACCGGCGCGCCAGCCGCGTCGAACACGAAATAGGATTCCTGCTGCATCGGCGGGCTTTCCCCACCAGCCGTCGTGCTATTGGATCTCGTTACGCTCCACCCGGTTGGCAGAAAAAGGTTCGCCGTCTCGATTTCCCCGTCGCCCTGGTTGGAATTGATAGCGATCACACCACGGAAAAGCGGGCCGATGGTGACATTGACGACGTCGTTGGTTCCATTCAGGCCAACGTTTTCAGTGAAGGCGCCGGACGCATTGAAAGTGTAATTGAAAACCGCCATAGCCACACACCGTTCATAAGGCCACCACATCACTGTCATGGCCGACTACCAGATTGCCGCGCAGTGGCCACGACAACCTTCTGTTACTGACGCAACCGTGATCCGTTCGCGTTCCCGGACCACCGCGTCGCCTATTGAACGGGCATAAAGCCGGGCCGGATCGATACGAACGCAGCACGACAGCCCCGTCGTTCGATGGTTGAAACAACAAAAAGGGCCGCTCTCAGGCGGCCCTTCCGAAACTCTCGTCAGGCGAGGATCAGCCGTTGACGCTGTCCTTGAGTGCCTTGGCAATGGTCATCTTGACCACCTTGTCGGCTTCTTTCTTGAACTGCTCGCCGGTGGCGGGGTTGCGCACCATGCGCTCGGGGCGTTCGCGGCAATAGATCTTGCCGACGCCCGGCAGGGTCACGGCACCGCCGCCGGATACTTCGCGGGTGATCAGGCCGCAGATCGCGTCGAGCGCGGCAGCAGCGGATTTCTTGTCGCTGCCCATTTCCTCGGCCAGTGCGGCAACGAGCTGTGTCTTGGTCATCGGCTTGGTCATTGTTATGATCTCCTTCTTTCGCCCGATATTTGGGCCTCATTGCGCGCATTAAACGGGATATAGTGGGCGAACACAACAAATAGTGGCCACCGAAGCCATAAAAACAACGCTTTTTCGCGTTTTTTCCGCCTCAGAGAAAGGCGGTTTCGTCGAAAGAACGCAGTTTTCGGCTATGCAGCCGTTCCAGCGGCATGCTGCGCAGAGATTCCATCGCGCGGATTCCAATACTCAGGTGACGCGAGACCTGCGTGTTATAGAAATCCGAAGCCATGCCCGGAAGCTTCAGTTCGCCATGCAGCGGCTTGTCGGACACACACAGGAGCGTGCCGTAGGGCACCCGGAACCGGTAACCGTTGGCGGCGATCGTGGCGCTCTCCATGTCGAGCGCGATGGCACGCGATTGGCTGAGGCGCTGAACCGGACCGGACTGGTCGCGCAGTTCCCAGTTGCGGTTGTCGACGCTTGCCACAGTGCCGGTGCGCATGATCCGTTTCATGTCGAACCCATCCAGTTCGGACACCTCGGCCACCGCCCGTTCCAGCGCGATCTGAATCTCGGCCAGCGCCGGGATCGGCACCCAGACCGGCAGGTCGTCGTCCAGCACCCCGTCCTCGCGCAGATAGGCATGGGCCAGCACGAAATCCCCCAACGCCTGCGAGTTGCGCAGACCGGCACAGTGCCCGACCATCAACCAGGCGTGAGGGCGCAGCACCGCGATATGATCGGTCGCCGTCTTGGCGTTCGACGGCCCGACACCGATATTGACCAGCGTGATTCCCGATCCGTCGGCGCGTTTCAGGTGATAGGTCGGCATCTGCGGCAGTTTCAGCGGCGGCTCCATGGGCGCGTCCGGTGCGGTAATCTCGGTATTGCCCGGCCCGACCAGCGCAATATAGCCGCTGTCGGCCTCGGCAAGCTGGCTGCGCGCGTAGGCTTCGAATTCCGAGACGTAGAACTGGTAATTGGTAAACAGAACATGGTTCTGAAAATGCTCGGGCGCCGTGGCGGTGTAATGCGCCAGCCGCGCCAGCGAATAATCCACCCGCTGCGCGGTGAACAGAGCCAGGGGGCCGATGCCTTCATCCGGGTCGTGAGTGCCGTTGACGATGTCATCATTGGTGTTGGACAGGTCCGGCACGTCGAACACATCGCGCAGCGTGAACCCTGCCGCGCCCTCCTGCGGCACGGTATCAGCGCCGTCGGCGGCCATTGCAAAATGCACCGGAATCGGTGTGTCGGACGGCCCGATGGTCACCGGCTGGCCGTGATTGCGGATCAGCAGCGCAATCTGCTGGGTCAGGTAATTGCGGAACAGGTCGGGCCGGGTCACCGTCGTGGCATGGATACCGGGTTGGGCGAC
>CAYGNB010000109.1:0-9481 GCA_964351135.1 uncultured Rhodobacterales bacterium
GGGTTCATAGGGCAGCAACAGCTTGGTCACGTCCATCGCGCGTTTCTGCAGTACCTTGAGCGACGGGCCGACGCCGCAGGCAATGGCGAACTTGATCAGCGTCTGCAACTTTGCAGGCCCCGCGATACCGATATGGATGGGCAGCGTGATACCCGCGTCGCGCAGACTGTCGGCCCAGGCAATGATCGGCTTGGCGTCAAAGGCGAACTGTGTGGCCAGCGCCATCTCCGCATCCGTGCGCTCCGAGAAATCCTGTTTCCAGCGAAGCGCTTGCTCGACATTCTTCATACCGCCATCGGGGTCGATGTCGCGGTTGCCTTCGGGGTGGCCGGCCACATGCAGCCGTTTGAATCCGGCCTTGTCGAACAGCCCCGTTTCCAGCAATTGCATCGAACTGTCAAACGCTCCCGCCGGCTGGGCGACCCCGCCCGCCAGCAACAGCGCCTGTTCGACGCCCGCCTCACCCTGGTACCGCGCGATCCAATCGGCCAGCGTGGCTTTGTCACGGATGATCCGGGCCGGGAAATGCGGCATCACGTTGAACCCGTCACCCGCCAGCCGCCGCGCGGTGCGGACCATATCGTCAATGGGCGTACCTTCGATATGGGCGATGTAGACCCGCGTGCCCTCGGGCAGCAGAGCCCGGAAATCCTCGACCTTTTCGGCGGTGCGCGGCATCACCTCGATCGAATAGTTGCGCAGGAATGCCGAGACTTGCGGGTTGATCGCGGCCGGGCCGGTTTCCGCACCGACGGCGTCGCGCTTCCTGAAGTTCAACAGTGCCATCACGGCCTCCCAAATGGATCCTGGACTCATGCCCATCCGTCGTTGTCGATCAGCGCCTTGATCCGGTCCCGGTCATATTCGGTCTCCAACCGCGCCGCTTCTGCATCTGCAACAGCGTCCGCGTCCCCTTCAACCGTGTAAGCCGGCGCCTTGCGCCACTCAGCGAGGTAGGAATCTGTGTCGCGCGCGTTCACCTTCATCGCCGCCCGGTCGATCGCCTGCTCGAACCGTTCGGCCAGTTGCCGCTTAGCGCCCCGCCGTCCCTTGCCGACGATGACCTGGGCCGGAATGTCCCGCCAATAGACAATCGTGACGTCCGGCATGCGCTGATTCCTCCTTCTCGCGTGACCCTGTTTAGGCCAGGCGCCACACTGCGCGACGCCTGTTTTCGACAGAACACGACGAGCAAGCGACCTGTGCGGCGACCCTAGCCTCACCTTCCGCAACGATCCAGCACACCGCGCCCCCGAATTTCTCATCTTGATAATGAATCGCGTCACGCCGCTGCCGGCTTGCACCGCCCTGCACGGCTGCCTATTGTGAAGCCAACTCGAAATCGGAGGGCGTGTATCATGGCGCCCAAGCGTCCCAAAGGTGCGGGCGCGTTCCCGAAAGCGGTCGAAAGCCCCGCGCCAGAACCGCCCGATCCGGCCGAACTCTACGCCGCGCTGGATCTGGGCACCAACAGCTGCCGGATGCTGATTGCCCAACCCAAGGGCAGCGGCTTTCACGTTGTGGACAGCTTTTCCAAATCTGTGCAGCTCGGGTCCGGGCTGGAAAGGACCGGACGACTATCGCGCGCCTCGATGGGGCGCACGGTTCAGGCGCTGCGGATCTGTCAACAGAAACTCAAACGCAACAAGGTGCAGCGCATGCGGCTGGTTGCGACCGAGGCCTGCCGGCGGGCGCGGAATGCGCGCGATTTTATCCGGCAGATCCGCCGCGAAACCGGACTCACGATGGAAATCATCCAACCCGAAGAAGAGGCCCGGCTGGCGGTCGTATCCTGCGCACCGCTAGTTTCCACGCGCACAGATCAACTGCTGGTGGTCGATATCGGCGGCGGGTCGACCGAACTGGTCTGGATTGACCTCTCGTCGGTGCCGAATCGCGACCGCCCGCGCGCAATCATGCGGCTGCATGCGGGATTTCGCGCGCCTGACAGTCCCTTTCCGGCCGCCAAGGTGGTGGACTGGATCAGCGTCCCGCTCGGGGTGGCGACGCTGCGCGACCAGTTCAGCGATGTCGAGGACGACGCGGCCCGGTTCGCGCTGATGAGCTGGTTCTTCGAAGAAAATCTGTCCGAGTTTGCGCCCTACAAGGATGAACAGGCACGCAAGGGGTTCCAGATCGTGGGCACCTCCGGCACGGTGACGACCGTTGCGGCCAGCCATCTTGGATTGCGCCGCTACGACCGGACCAAGGTGGACGGGCTGCGCATGACCTCTGATCAGATCGACGCGGTTATCCGGGGTTATCTCCGGCTTGGCCCGACCGGGCGGCGGCGCGATCCGCGCATCGGCGAAGACCGGCACGCCCTGATCATGTCGGGCTCGGCCATTCTTCAGGCGCTGTTGCGGCTCTGGCCAACAGACCGGCTGTCGGTCGCCGACCGCGGATTGCGTGAAGGTCTGCTCTATGCGCAGATGAGCGCCGATGGTGTGCTGGAGGACGGCCCGTTCTGATCGCCGCCCGTTAAAGCGAAAACCGGACCGTCTTGTCCCGGCAACCGGGCGGCGCTATCGCGGTGTGTCCGCAGTTGAGGGAGGGATGGACGCAATGGTGGCATTGACCGGCATAATGACATGCGCGCCCGGCGAGGTCGCAACCGTTCTGCAGGCCCTGCCCCAGCATGTGCGCCTGACCCGCGCCGAGGCCGGATGCCTCGCCTTCGAGGTCACGCAATCGCCGGACGATCCGTGCCGGTTCATCGTGTCGGAACGGTTCACGGACCGCGCCGCGTTCGAGGCGCACCAGCAACGCACACGCGACAGCGCATGGTGGCGGGTGACATGTCACATGGACCGTGATTTCCGGGTGAGCGACACATGACCGGGCAACCACCGGTGCAGATGATGCGTGCGGCGATCTGGATGATCGGCGCGATTGCGTCCTTCTCGACCATGGCGGTCGCGGGCCGTGAGGTCAGCGCGACGCTGGATACGTTCGAGATCATGACCTATCGCAGCCTCGTCGGGGTCACCGTGGTGGTCGTGGCGATCACCCTTGCCGGGCATTGGCCGCGGGTATCCCGGCAACGTCTGGGCGTTCACCTGCTCCGCAACCTGGCGCATTTCACTGGGCAGAACCTCTGGTTTTTCGCGGTCACGGCGATTCCGCTCGCGCAGGTGTTTGCGCTGGAGTTCACATCCCCCTTGTGGGTCATCATACTGTCGCCGCTGCTGTTGGGGGAACGGCTGACCAGAATCCGGGCAACTGCCGCCGTTTTGGGTTTTGCCGGTATCCTGATCGTGGCCCGGCCCAGCCCGGAAACCGTCAATCTCGGTGTCGTCACTGCAGCTTCATCGGCGATCTTCTTTGCGCTGACCACCATTTTCACGAAACGGCTGACGCGGCACGAGGATATCGCCTCGATCCTGTTCTGGCTGACCACGATGCAACTGGTCATGGGGCTGCTTGCGGCCGGAATGGATGGCGACATCGCCGCACCAGATATGCAAACCGCCCCGTGGCTGGTGCTTATCGGGCTGGCCGGACTGGTGGCGCATTTCTGCGTGACCAAGGCGTTGACGCTTGCGCCCGCAACCGTCGTGGTGCCGTTCGATTTCGCCCGTCTGCCGACCATCGCCATTGTCGGCATGGTTCTTTACGGTGAATCGCTCGACATCTGGGTGCTACTGGGTGCAGCTGTAATCTTCCTCGCGAATTATCTGAACATCCTCGGAGAAACGCGCCGGTTCGGCGCCCGCGCCCGTTTCCGGCGCGGCGGGTCCGCCTGACCCATCCACGGGCTCATGTTTCACCATGTCGGGGCATGATTGCCATACCGCATGATCCGGGTCGCGCCAGGCGCGGTTTGCGGATTACCTGTGCCGCATGAGCGATCAGAAATCACTTTCGTTGCGCGCCTGGGGCGAACTGCTGTTGCTGGCCCTCATCTGGGGAGGGTCATTCCTGTCGATCCGGATCGCACTGAACGAAGTACCGGTGATAACATCGGTGCTGCATCGCACGGCATGGGCGGCGCTCCTGCTGTGGGTCGTGGTACTGGCGATGCGTCTGCCCTTGCCCCGGTCGCCGCGGCTCTGGGGCGGTTTCCTCGTGATGGGGCTGCTCAACAATATCATCCCGTTCTCACTGATGGCATGGGGTCAGTTGCATATCGAATCCGGGCTGACCTCGATCCTGAACGCGACAACGGCCATCTTTGGCGTGATCGTAGCGGCAATGATCTTTGACGACGAACGGCTGACCGCGCGCAAGGCCATCGGCGTGGCGCTGGGATTTGCCGGAGTAGTCACGGTGATCGGCTGGCAGGCGCTCACATCGTTCGATCTGCGGTCGGTCGCTCAGCTTGCCGTGCTCGGCGGGGCCATGAGCTATGCACTCGCCGGGTCGTTCGCGCGCGCTCGACTCGGCGGGCTGCCTCCACAGGTCGCGGCGGCCGGGATGCTGACCGCATCGACGCTGCTGTTGTTACCAGCCGCGCTCCTGTTGGATGGGCCGGTCACATTCGCGCTCGCCCCGATCACTTGGGGGGCCATCGCCTACTACGCGCTGATCGCCACCGCTGGCGCCTATTTGCTCTATTTCCGGGTCCTCGCCATGGCCGGATCGGGAAACCTCATGCTGGTCACCCTGTTGATACCGCCGGTGGCGATCACGCTCGGCGCCCGCGTTCTGAACGAAGCCCTGCCCACCCGCGCCTGGACCGGATTTCTCATTCTCGCGCTTGGCCTGCTGATCCTTCAGGGGTTGCCGCGCCGCAGACGGATTGACCCCAAACGCGCCTCTGACTAGCAAGGGCCGAAAAGGGGGCGAAAGCCGTGCTGTATTCTTCCGCGCAGGACTGGCGCGACGCGCCGCGCAAACGCGTGCTGTTCTTTGGCATGTCGGGACTGGGCAAGACCCATCTGTCGCAAATGCTGCGCGCCGCGGGCGACTGGTTTCACTATTCCATCGATTACCGCATCGGTACACGCTACATGGGCGAATACATCGCCGACAACGCCAAGGCCGAAGCGATGAAGGTGCCGTTCCTGCGTGACCTGCTGCTGTCGGATTCGATCTATATCGGTTCGAACCTGAGCTTCGAGAACCTGACCCCGGTCTCGGCCTATCTCGGCAAACCGGGTGATCCCGCGCGCGGCGGATTACCAATGACGGAATACCGTCGCCGTCAGGAACAGTTCCGCATGGCCGAGGTGCATGCCCTGCTGGATACTGATTACTTCATCGACCGGGCTGAACGACTGTATGATTATCCACATTTCATCTGTGACACCGGGGGATCGATCTGCGAATGGGTCGATCCCGACAGCCCCGACGATCCGGTGCTCAAGGAACTGGCCAAGAGCACGCTGATGATATGGATCCGGGGCGACGAGGCGCATTCGGCCGAACTGGTCAGGCGCTTCGACAAGGCCCCGAAACCAATGTCTTACCAGCCCGAATTTCTCGAACGGGTCTGGCAGGAATATCTTTACGAAAACAATATATTGGAAACGGATGTTGATCCCGACAGCTTCATCCGCTGGACCTATGCCCGCGCTCTTGCGCATCGCCAGCCGCGTTACGAGGCAATGGCACGCAACTGGGGCGTCACGGTGACGGCGGACGACGTGGGCCGGGTTCGGGACGCGGGCGATTTCGCGGATCTGGTCGCCCACGCCATCGACATGCGAACCGGATCCTAACGTTACCTTAGTGGCCACAGGCCGCGATGGTCGCGCGCAACGCTTCGGAGGCCTGCGCCAGCCCAACCTGCATCACCGTGTTTCCGCCCGCATCGACGGCTGACAGCCGCCCGGTTTCCGGCGAGCTGATAACCTGCGCCAGAAATGGGCCTCGGGGCGGCATGTTCGCCGTAAGCTGCTGACGGCTGCGATCCAGAACCACGGGAAACTGTTGCCCGGACACAAACAGACTTGTCGGTCCCGCCGGCGCATCGGCGGCATAAAGCATCACATAGCTCTGCCCCCGACCATCGCACATGTAGTAGAAACCCGAGCCGTCGCCGGACGGCGACTCAACGCCCGCAAACCGGGTGGCGCCGTCCGAGGCGAGCCCGTAGCTCCACTTCTGAGGCAGCGCGATCCCGGTCTGCGCCGGAGCCTCGTCGGTGCAATAGTCCTTTACACATTGATGATAGGCGGGATCGGTATTGCCGGTCGCACGGGCCAGACATCCCCAGACACAACGCTGCATCGCCATCGGGTCATCATCCTGCGCGTGAACCGTCAAGGGAAAAACAAGCAACAACAAAAGGGTGCGCAACATCGCAAGGCCCCGCCCAATCCGATTTCCTGCAACCTAGCAGCGCCCCTGCCCGATGTCAGCCTATCGCCGTGCCCCCTCTTGGCATCCGTCGCTCCGAAGGCTTATCTAGCGCTCAACAAGAGGAAGATACTGCCAATGCCGATCAAGATCCCCGCCGACCTGCCCGCTTATGACGTGCTCTCGCGCGAGGGCGTCATGGTCATGTCCGAGGATCAGGCGGCGCGGCAGGACATCCGGCCGCTTCGCATCGGGCTGCTGAACCTGATGCCCAAGAAGATCCAGACCGAAAATCAGTTCGCCCGCCTGATCGCCGCTACGCCGTTGCAGATCGAACTGTCACTGATCCGCATGTCGGAGCATCGCACGCGAAACACGGCCGCCGAACACATGGCCGAGTTCTACCGTCCGTTTCAGGAGGTTCGCGACGAAAAATTCGACGGGCTGATCATCACCGGGGCGCCAATCGAACATCTCGAATTCGATGAGGTCACCTACTGGGACGAATTGCGCCAGGTCTTTGACTGGACCCAGACCAACGTGCATTCGACCTTTGGCGTCTGCTGGGGCGGGATGGCGATGATCAACCATTTCCACGGCGTTCGGAAACACCTGCTCGACGCCAAGGCTTTCGGCTGTTTCCGGCATCGGAACATGGCCCCGGCCTCGCCCTATCTGCGCGGGTTCTCGGACGATTGCGTGATTCCGGTCAGCCGCTGGACCGAGATGAAACAGCACGAAATCGACGCAGTGCCGGCGCTGATCACGCTCTTGGCCAGCGACGAGGTTGGCCCCTGTCTGGTGCAGGACCCGGATCACCGGGCGCTCTATATTTTCAATCACTTCGAATATGACAGCGACACGTTGAAGCAGGAATATGACCGCGACGTGGCCAGCGGTACGCCGATCAACGTGCCCGTGAACTACTATCCCGACGACGATCCCAGCCGCACGCCTCAGAACCGTTGGCGCAGCCACGCGCATCTGCTCTATGGCAATTGGATCTCCGAAATCTATGAAACCACACCGTTCGACATCGAGCGGATCGGGCTGGACATGACCGACCTGCGGGCCGGAGGGGACTGACACAGCGGCCGCGTTTGCGTTAATCCGATTCACATTCCATAGTGCGACAAACCGCAACAAGCAGGCCATTCCCGATGGAACAGAGCTATTCCGGGGCGATCACCCGTTATTTCGAAGAACAGGCCCCCAAGGAGATACGCCGCGCGCTCGCCGACGCGGACAAGGGCCAGATCCTGAACCCGACCTATCCTTACACCGAGCGGATGGACGGCAAGGATTACGATCGGGCGATGGAGCTTCTCCAGATCGAGCTGGTAAAGATGCAGGCTTGGGTCAAGAGCAGCGGCATGCGGGTGGCAATCGTGTTCGAAGGGCGCGACGCCGCGGGCAAGGGTGGCACAATCAAACGGTTCCGTGAAAACCTGAACCCGCGCGGGGCCAATGTGGTCGCGCTGCCAAAACCCACCGATGCCGAACAGTCGCAATGGTATTTCCAGCGCTACATCGACCATCTGCCGTCGGGCGGAGAGATCGTGTTCTTCGACCGCTCCTGGTACAATCGCGGCGTCGTCGAAAAGGTCTTCGGGTTCTGCGACGACGACGAGCGCGAACGGTTCTTCCGGCAGGTGGTGCCGCTCGAAGCGGCCTTTGTGAACGACGGGATCGTGCTGTTCAAGCTGTGGCTGAACGTGGGCCGCGCCGAGCAGCTGCGCCGGTTCCTCGACCGCGAAACCGACCCGCTGAAGCAATGGAAGCTGTCCGGGATCGACGTGGACGGGCTGGCGAAATGGGACGCCTACACCGCGGCGATCGACGAAACGCTGACTCGCAGCCACTCCGGTCATGCGCCGTGGACCGTGGTGCGCACGGACGACAAGCGCCGCGCGCGGCTGGCAGCGATCCGCACGGTCCTGCACGGGCTCGACTATGCCCGCAAGAACGACGACGCGCTTGGTGAAATCGACCAAGCCATATGCGGCGGGCCGGACCTTCTGGATGGCTAAACGCGGCTATCACCACGGCAACCTGCGACAGGCGCTGATCGACGCCGCGCTGGAACTGATCGAACAACGCGGTCCGGGTGCCTTTACGCTGTCGGAGGCCGCGAAACGCGCGGGCGTCACGCCCGCCGCCGTGTACCGGCACTTCGAAGGGCGCGAGGATCTGGTTGCCGAAGCCGCCCGTCAGGGCTTCGAGATGTTCGCGGATCTGATGCAATACGCCTATGACAAGGGCCAGCCCTCCGCGCTCGCGGCATTCGAGGCGACGGGACGCGCCTATCTGGCTTTTGCACGTAAACACCCCGGCCACTACATCGCCATGTTCGAAAGCGGCGTTTCGATGAACCGCACCCCCGAACTGGCGACCGCCTGCGCCCGCGCCCGCGGGGTTCTGGAAACGGCGGCCGCCGCGCTGTCCGAACATATCCCGCCGGAAAAACGCCCGCCGGCCACAATGGTCAGTGCCCATATCTGGGCGATGAGCCACGGGGTCGTCGAGCTTTACGCCCGGACTGCGCCGGGCACCAATTCGCCCTTCCCGCCCGAGGATCTCCTCGAATCCGGGATCGGCATCTACCTGCGCGGTCTGGGCCTGATCGCGCATGACGCCTGAGCCGGTCATGAAGATCCACGTCATCAACCCGCGCCACTATGTGTCTCGCCGCCGGTTCCAGCAGAAGCAGGCCGAACGGCTGGGGCTGCACATGGAATTCGTGGATGCCGTGTCTCTCGCGGACATGACCGAAGACCAGTTCCAGGCGGCCGCCAATGAATGGACCCGCCCCATCACCGCCAAGGACGTGGCCTGCACACTATCGCACAAGAAAGCGTGGCAGGTGGCAGCGTCAGCGAATGGACCGGTCTGCATCTGCGAAGACGATGTGGTGTTCGACCAGCATGTCACCGTCGCACTGGAACAGATCGCCAGCCGGAACGATCCGTGGAACAGGATCTACGATCTGGAATATGTCCCGCGATCCCATGATATGGCACGTGCGCCGCTCTGGCACGGCGGCGACCCCGAATTTAGCGCAACCCGGGTTCTGAAGAACAAATATGGCGCGGGCGGGTATGTCATCACGCCACGGGCGGCGCAGCGCCTGCTGGATGAAACGCCGGGCTACGTGATGCTGGATGCCTGGCTGTGGACGCGGCCCTGGCTGGAAACCTGCCAGATCGAACCCTGCCCGTTGACGCAAGCCCACAATCTT
>CAYGNB010000110.1:0-9411 GCA_964351135.1 uncultured Rhodobacterales bacterium
TGCCGATCTTGTGAAGGCGCAGCGGATGGGTCAGGACCTCGCGCACCTTTTCGCGGGGGTTCAGGCTGGCATAGGGATCCTGGAAGATGATCTGCATCTTCTTGCGGTAGCGGCGCAGTTCCTGCGTGCCCATGGCCATGACGTCGGCACCCTGAAAACGCACCGCACCGCTCGTGGCCGTCTCGAGGCGCAGGATCGTGCGGCCAACGGTGGTTTTTCCCGATCCGCTTTCGCCGACAAGGCCCACGACCTCGCCCGCGCCGATCTCGAACGAGATGTCGTCCACGGCCTTTACGTTGTTCACCACGCGGCGCAGCACGCCGCCATGGATCGGAAAGAACTTGCGCAGTTTGTCGACTTGCAGAAGGCGCGCGGTCATGAGGCTTCTCTTTCATTCAGGGTCAGATCGCGCCAGCGTGCGCATCGGATCATGTGCCCGGCGCCGGCCTCTTCGAGCGGGGGGATCGCCGATCGGCACAGATCGGTGGCAAAGGCGCAGCGCGGGTTGAACCGACAGCCCGACGGCAGGCTTGTCAGGGCCGGCACAGTTCCGGGGATCACCTTCAGGCGCTGCTTTTCGATCGAGGAGCCTAGCCGCGGGATCGAGTTCATCAGCCCCGCCGTATAGGGCATCCGCGGGTTTCTGAAGATATCGACGACGCCCGCCGTCTCGACGACCTGAGCGGCATACATAACCACCACGCGATCGGCGACTTCGGCCACCACGCCCAGATCGTGGGTGATGAAGACGATCGCCATCCCGAGTTTCTTCTGAAGATCGGCCATCAGTTCCAGCATCTGGGCCTGGATCGTCACGTCGAGCGCCGTTGTCGGTTCGTCGGCGATCAGGATGCGCGGTTCGCAGGCAAGCGCCATCGCGATCATCGCGCGCTGGCGCATGCCGCCCGACATCTCGTGGGGGTAGTTGTCCACCCGGCGCCGGGGTTCGGGAATGCCCACGAGATCGAGCATCTCGATCGCACGGGCGCGGGCCTTGGATTTCGACAAGCCTTCGTGACGGATCACCATCTCGCCAATCTGCTGACCGACGGTATGGACGGGGTTCAGGCTGGTCATCGGTTCCTGAAAGATCATCCCGATTTCCTTGCCCCGGATCTCGCGCATCTGCACATCGCTCAGCGTGCTGATCTCGCGGCCGTTGAGCTTGATCGAACCGGCAGTGATCCGGCCGATATCCTTGGGCAGAAGACCCATGATCGACAGGCTGGTCACCGATTTTCCGGACCCGCTTTCTCCGACGATGGCAAGCGTTTCCCCGGCATTGACCTCGAAACTGACGCCGTCGACCGCGCGAACGGATTGCGTCTTTGACAGATCGAATGTCGTTTGCAGGTCACGCACCTCCAGCAACGGTGCATCCGTGCGGGGGGTCATCTCAGACTGCATTCTTCATTCGTCCTCTTTCGTGGTCTATCGCGGGGCAGGTGATTTGCATGGTATGGGACGTGCGGACTTTTTGGGCGCTACCGCCCGTCGGAGGGCCACGGTTGGCCATCCTGTCCGATTTCGCAACTTGCCAGCTTGACGCTCCCCGGTCCGCGTGATTTTGCTGTCATACTGTCGACAATCTATGGGATACTTTGGGAGAACAAGGATTTGCTTGTCAAGCACCCCGGCACCGATGTCACCACGAAAGTCAGGATGCGCCCAGCCCGTGGGCAGGCCATGCGCAATAGCGCCGAGCGATGCCGCACGATGTGCTTTTGTCCGGAGCCGCTCAGACGGCCGAACGTTTAGGGAATTCGGGGTATGTGGACATTTCTGGTAAGGCGCCTGCTCCAGAGCATCATCGTTCTGATCGGCGTGACGCTGATCAGCTTCGTGTCGCTCCAGATCGGGGGCGACCCGACCTATCTTTTCGTCTCCGAGAATGCCTCTTTGGAAGAGATCGAACGCACACGTGCCGCGCTGGGTTTCGACAGGCCGTTGCACATCCAGTATCTCAGTTATGTCTGGAATGCGCTTCAGGGTGATTTCGGAGATTCGCTCAGCTACCGGCAACCGGCGATGGGCGTCGTCATGGAGGCGATGCCCGCGACGATCGAGCTGACGATCTTTTCGCTGTTTCTGGCGATCGCGCTGTCGATCCCGCTGGGGATCTATGCCGCTCTCAAGCGGGGAAAGCCCGCCGATGGCGGCATCATGACGCTTGCCATGCTGGGTCAATCCATCCCGAATTTCTGGATGGGCATCATGATGATCATGTTCTTCGGGCTCTATCTGCGCTGGTTCCCGATTTCGGGGCATGTCCCGTTCCTCGAGCCGCTTTTCGATGGCGACTTCGCGACCGCGTTCCGCAACCTGCCGCAATCCATGTATTACATGATCATGCCGGCGATTGCCGTGGGGACATATACCTTGGCGCGCAACGCGCGGCTGGTTCGGTCCTCGATGCTCGAGGTTTTGCAGCAGGATTACGTCCGGACCGCGCGGTCCAAGGGCATCTCCGAGAGGCGCGTGATCCTGCATCACGCGATGCGCAACGCCTGGCTGCCGGTCGTGACGATGATCGGGCTGGAATTCGGCTTCCTGCTGGGCGGTGTCGTCGTGGTCGAGACCGTATTCTCCTATCCGGGGATCGGCAGGCTTGTCTTCAACGCGATCAACCAGCGCGACATTCCGGTGGTTCAGGCCTCCGTCATCCTGATTGCCGTCATTTTCATCCTTTTGAACCTGATCGTCGATCTGATCTACGCGCGGCTCGATCCGCGTGTGAAACTCTGAATCTGGGGCATCACCGCACATGACCGATACCACACCCGCACCGAGCGCCGCCCAGACCGGAGATGTCGGCGGTCTTCCCGTGTCCTACCGCCGCCGGGAATTGCGCCGCGCCTTTCAGAGCATGGTGGCCAGCCGATGGGCGCTGGTGGGCATGCTGATCCTTGTCGTCGTCTGCATCGTGGCCATCTTCGGCCCGGCCATGGCGCCCTTCGATCCCAACCGCCAGAACATCATCACCCGTCTTCTTGAACCGGGCAGCCCGGGGCGCGGCGACGCGGTCTACTGGCTGGGGTCGGACCATCTGGGCCGTGACGTGCTGTCCCGCCTGCTTTACGGGGCGCGGGTCTCGCTTCTGGTGGGCGTGGCGGCCATCGCCGTCGGTGGCACGATCGGCACGATCGCGGGGCTGGTCTCGGGCTATTTCGGGGGCTGGATCGACGACGTCATCATGCGAATCGGCGATATCCAACTGGCCTTCCCCTTCATCCTTCTGGCGATCATGTTCCTCGTCGTTCTGGGTCCGGGTCTGATGAACATGATCCTTGTTCTGGGGATCGGGCAATGGATCACCTATGCCCGGATCGTGCGCGCCCAGACGCTGAGTCTACGCGAAAAGGAATATGTCGAGGCTGCTCGCGCCATGGGTGACAGGACGATCTCGATCCTGTTCCGGACGATCCTGCCCAATATCATGGCGCCCCTGACGGTGATCGCCTCGTTCAACGTGGCAAGCGTTATCCTGTCCGAGGCAGCGCTGTCGTTCCTTGGGCTCGGGGTTCCGCCGGATGTGCCCACATGGGGCAGCATGCTGTCGGAAAGCCGCGATCACCTGTTGTCGAACAAATGGTGGCTGGCGGTGTTCCCGGGGCTGGCAATCGTGTTCACGGTTCTTGCCTTCAACATCATCGGCGACTGGCTCCGGGATTTCCTCGATCCCCGGCTCAAGGAAAACGGCTGAGACGTCGGGCGTTTCAGGACGCCCGACCACTGGCCTCGGCCACGGGCAAATCATCGAACGAGGCATAATTCGCGCTGTAAAGTTGGGCATAGAGCGCGTCATTGGCGATCAGCTCGTCATGCGTGCCTTGTTCGAGAACCTCGCCCGCCTGCAGCACGATGATCCGGTCGGCGTCGCGGATTGTGGCAAGCCTGTGGGCGATCACCACGCCAGTGCGCCCGGTCAGCAATGTCTTGAGGGCCTTCTGGATCAGCATCTCGGTATAGCTGTCGATGCTGGCCGTCGCCTCGTCCAGAACAAGGATGCGGGCGTCGGCGACCAGCGCGCGCGCAAAGCTGATCAATTGACGCTGCCCAAGCGAAAGCGCGCCGCCCCGTTCGCCCATCACGGTGTCATAGCCCTCGGGCAGGGCGCTGATGAAGTCGTCCGCGCCCACTGCGCGGGCCGCCTCGATCACGTCCTGTTCGGTCGCGTGGGTCTTGTTGTAGCGGATGTTTTCCATGACCGTGCCGCTGAACAGATAGGGTTCCTGCAACACCATCGCGATCTCACGACCAAGCGAGGCCTGTGTCACGTCCCGCACGTCGTGGCCCCCCACGATGACCTGCCCCCCCTGCACGTCGTAGAACCGCTTGAGCAGGGACATTGCGCTGGATTTGCCCGACCCCGTGGGGCCCACAAGGGCGACCGTCTCGCCGGGCTCGAAGCGGAAATTCACGCCCCTGAGCACCGGATTGGATGGAGAATAGCCAAACGTCACGTCGCGAAACTCGACCGATCCGTCCATGTCATGGGGAAGGTCGGTCGCATCCTTGGCATCGGTGATGTCGACCTTCACATCGAGAACCTCGATCAACCGCGAGCCCGAGGCCATGGCCCGTTGCATCACCGAATATTGCATCGTCAGCGACCGGATCGGATCGAAGAACCGCTGGATATAGAACAGGAACGTGACCATCACGCCCACCTCGAGCCGCCCTGTCAGGACCATCGAGCCGCCCAGAACGACCACCACGGCCATCGCCGTCCCGGTCAGCCCGTCGACGATGGGAACCATGACCTGCGCGAATTTCGACGCGGTCCTGTTGGCCTCCAGCGTCGCACGCGCCTTGTCGGCGTAAAGCTCGAAATTCACCGGCTGGCGTTCCATCCCTTGAACGGTGCGAACACCGTGAATGGCCTCGGCCAGCGCGCCATTGGCCACGGAATTCGCCTCGTGCGCCGCCATGAAGGCCACCCGCGCGCGGGGCAGCCATGCCACCCGAACGGCAAACAGGACCGGCAGCACCAGAAGCGTGAGCAACCCGAGTTGCCAGTCCAGCCAGAGCATGGCCACGATGATCCCGATCAGCAGGACAAGGTCGCCGACCGACAGGACCGATGTTTCCAGAAATTCCTGCATCGCATTCACATCGCCCTGCAGGCGCGACATCAGGCGGCCGACCTCGGTCTTGTCCATGAAGGACAGCGATACGTCCTGCAGGTGGTCGAACATCGCCGTCCTGATGTCGAAGAGGACATTCTCCGCGGCCTTGCCGACCACGTTTTCCTGCACCCAGGAGGCCGCGAAATTGATCGTGATCGTCAGAGCGAATAGCCCAAGGGACCATGCCAGCGCCGCGCGCCCCGCCGCATCGCCCGACAGACCGCTGTCGATGGCGCGCCCGATGATCAGAGGGATGGCCAACTGCGTGGCCGTAAAGACCAGAACGGCGAGGATCGAGATGACGAGTTGCCGGCGATAGGGCCGGACAAAGACCCAGATGCGCGACAGGATGTTGCGGTCGAAAAGGCGGCCGAACATCTCTTCCTCGATCCGGTGCGATCCCACGACCGCGCGCGGCGGGCGGCGTCCGTTGTCGCGGACATCGCCGCGTTCGACTTCGAGTTCTTCGGTCATGGCGTGTCTTCTGTTTCATCGGGACGGATCTGCAGATCGTGCAGCGCCCGGTAGCGCCCCCCGAGGGCAAGGAGTTCGGAATGCGTGCCCTGTTCGACGACGCGACCCGCCTCGATGAACAGGATGCGGTCTGCATGCATCAGCGAATTCAGCCGGTGGGCCACGATGATCGTCACGCGATCACGGGCCTGCGCCTGTATCGTCGTCCGGATGCGATGTTCGGTTCCGGCATCGACGGCGGCCGTGCTGTCGTCGAAGACGAGGATCGCGGGCCGCAGCATGAGCGTGCGGGCAATGGTCATGCGCTGGCGCTGACCGCCCGACAGCGAGACGCCCCGCTCGCCCACGATGGTGTCATAGCCGGCGGGCAGCGTGGCGATGAACTGGTGCAGTTGCGCCGACGCACTGGCATCGACGATCTGGGACGGCGGCGCCCATGGGTCTCCATAGGCGATGTTGTTCTCGAGGCTCGTGGTGAACAGGAAGGCGTCCTGCTGCACCACGACCACCGAATGGCGCAGCGAGCGGAGCGTGACGTCACGGATGTCCTGCCCGTCGATCGTGATGGCGCCGGAACTCACCTCGTAGAAGCGCGGGATCAGGTGCGCGATCGTCGATTTGCCGCTGCCGGGCGGGCCGATCAGGCCGATCGTCTCACCGCGTCTTGCGGTAAAGCTGACACCGTTCAGCGTGGGTGTGACGGCGCCCGGATAGGTAAAGCCCACGTCCTCGAAGCGCAGCACCCCGTCCGAGACCTCCAGATCGGGTGCGCCGGGCTTGTCGGTGATCGCAAGGTCGAGGTCGAGAAGGGCAAAAAGCCGTTCGCCGCAGGTCGCGGTGCGGGCAAAGGAATTGACCAGCATGCCCAGCTGACGAACCGGCATCTGAAGAATCGTCATGAAGGTCAGGAACGAGGCCAGCGTGCCCACCGTGATCTCGCCAGCCACGACCTTGCCGCTGCCGACCCAGAGGACCAGCCCCATCGCCATCAGGAACGAGAACGTCATCGCACTGGTGTTGCGCACCCGGATGCCGACCCGCTCGTGCGCTAGCTCCAGCGCGCTTTCCGAGGCGGTCGCGTATTTCTCCATCTCGTGGCGCTTGGCGCCAAAGGCGCGCACCACACGGATGCCGGCGAGGTTTTCTTCCATCACGCGGCTCAGCACCGAAAGCCGGTTCTGCAACTCCAGCCATGTCCCGCGCAGCTTGAGCTGGCTGACCGACGACCGCCACGCCACGAAGGGCACGAAGCTGAGGGCGAACAGGCCGAGGACGAGGTCGGTCGACAGCAACAGATAACCACCGAACCCGATCAGGACGCTCAGAAGAACGATCCGCACCAGCCCGGTGGAAAAGAACATCCGGACGCCTTCGAGGTCGAGCATCCCCAGCGTGATCAGGTCACCGGAATGCACCCGGTCGTGAAAGCCGAAGCTGAGGCGTTGGATTTTCTCGTAATAGCTGAGCCGCAGGCGGTAGGCGACCATATGGCCCACGCTTTCGCTGAAATAGTTCTGAAAGACGGTGAACGCGCCCCGCGCCATGGCCACAAGAAGCACCAGCCACGCGGTCTGCCACAGCGCCTCCTGCGCTGCCGCGGTCCCGCCATCGACAAGCATCTGCGTCTGATCGACCGCGCGTCCCAGAAGGATGGGGATCAGCAGCTGAAGGCTGGCCGCCACAAGCGTCGCGATGATTGCGACGGCCGCGATGACCGGGCTTTGCAGCGACAGCCGCGTAACGCGCCAGATCGTGCGCATCCCTGCGCGCCATCCGACCGCGTCGGTCGGGCGCATGATCTCGTCGGCGATCGTCATGCCGTCTTGTCCTCTTGCACTGGCGTATCGGGGCTGGGCCGCGATATCCGGGCCTAGCGCAGACGACGCCTCATTTTTCCGCGCGCGGGGTTACGAAAGACCCACCGCCCGCTGTTCCGGTGATCCGGCCGTCCTCGAAGACGGTCTTGCCCCTGACGATGGTGCGGCAGACCTTGCCTTGCAGCCGACGCCCCTCGAACAGATGTGCAACCTCGCGCGCGTGGGTATGCAGGGTCTCGGCGCTCAGGGCGGTCTCGTCCGTCAGATCGACAATCGTCACGTCTGCACAGCTTCCCGGCAGCAGGGCCCCCTTCCAGGGGAAAAGACCATAGCGACGCGCTCCGTTCGCACAGACCAAATCATGGGCGCGCCCGAGACTCAAGCGGCCCCGTGCGACGGCATCCAGCATCGCGGGAAGGATGAACTCGATCCCCGGGACGCCCGGCGGGGCGGCGGGGAAATTGCCTTCGGCCGCCTGTTTCTCGGCGCGGGAAAAGGGGGCGTGGTCGGTCGTGACATAGTTGATCACCCCGTCCTCGATCGCCTGCCACAGAGCATCCTGATCGGCCTGATGGCGGATCGGCGGGTTGACCTTGGCATAGACGCCGGCCCGGGCCACTTCTTGCTCGGTGGTGAACAGATATTGCGGGCAGGTCTCGGCGGTGAAATCGCTGGTGCCCGCAAAGGCGCGCAGGACGGCAACCGTCTCGGCGCTGGTGACATGGGCGATATGCAGCTTTGCCTGCGCGGTCATGTTCATGGCGAGGAGTTTGGCCACGGCGACGGATTCGCAGACCGGCGGGCGCGACGCGCCGTGCGTTGCGGCATCTGCCGGGTCGAGGCGCGAGGCCTCGGCCTCGAAGTGTTCCAGAAGCTGCGCGCTTTCGGCATGAACGACGACGGGCAGGCCCGTGTCGGCCAGAAGCGTGAGCGCGCGAAGCTGGTCGGCTTCGTCGGGGAAGGCCAGCCCGTCGAATTCGTCGGCGCGCCCTGGGGGCGGCGCGGTGGTGAAGATCTTCCAGGCGATGCAGCCCAGTGCCATCATCGCGTCCCGGGCGGCGACGGTGAGGTCTCCGGGCGCGGCATAAAGCCCGAAATCCATGAAGGCGTTCTGTGCGAAATGATCACGTCGCCGGGCCAGTTCTTCAGGGGTCGAGCAGCAGGGCTTCGAGATCGGCATCTCGAACAAGGTGGTCACGCCGCCGGCGGCGGCGGCCCGGGTCTCGGACTGGACGGTGCCGCGTTCGGGATAGGCCGGGGCGCGGACATGAAAATGGATGTCGACGATCCCGGGCAGGAGTGTCTTGCCCGCCGCGTCGATCACCTCGACGGCGTCGGGTCCGGTGCCGGGGGCATAGACGCCCGCGACCCGGCCATCGGCAAGCCCAAGATCGGCCCGGCACGGACCGTCGGGCAGCAAAACCTCCCCGCCCGTGATCAGGGTGTCGAGCGGGCCGGTCATTTCAGGCCCAGTTCGGTCAGGGCCTGCGCGACGCCATCAAGGTTCGTCAGTTTCATCGAGGCGTAATTCGGCGACAGCACGACACCGTGCCCGCCCGCCCGATAGGTGGCCATGACCGAGCGATAGGCGATGTCGGGGGTGCAGACGGCCTGATCGGCGCGCACGCGCGGTGCGTCGATGCCCAGCCCCATGTAGACCTTTGCCTTGCCATGGACACCGCGAAGGGCGTCGGCGCATTGCCGGAAGACATAGGTATCGGGATCGAGCCCTTCCTGAATCACGCGGTCCAGCGGCGCCCCTCCGATGCCGAGGATCGAATCCATCACCTGCATCGCGGCGGCCTGATCGTGATCGCGCAGGATGGTCTTGCCGAAGAAGCCGAATTCCTTGTGCCAGATCTCGCCGGACTGGTGCTGATAGGTGATCGGCTTGACCCAGTCAGAATACATCGTCTGTTCCACCCAGGGCCATTGGGCGCGGCGGAAGATGTTGAAATGGTTACGGTTCCAGACGTTGAGCCCGAAGGGCA
>CAYGNB010000111.1:0-6493 GCA_964351135.1 uncultured Rhodobacterales bacterium
GTCGAGCCGACCTTGACCATGCGGTCATACATGGTGATCGTCAGCGGCGCGTCCGATCCCACCAGCATCAGCGTGGTGTTGAAGTTCTCGAACGACACCAGGAACGCGACCACGAAGGCGGAAAACAGTGCCGGGAACAGGAAGGGCAGGGTGACCGTGGTCAGCACCCGCAGCCGGCTGGCGCCCAGGTTCAGCGCCGCCTCTTCCAGCGCCACGTCGAATTTCTGCAGCCGCGCTGCGATCACCAGCGAGGTGATCGTGGTCAGGAACGAAAACTGCCCCAGCACGATCAGCGGGATGCCGGGCCGCAGCGCCTTGACGTTGATGCCGGTGGCCGCGTCGATGCCGTTGGCGATCATGCTGGCGAAAACGAGGATCGAGATGCCCAGGATCACGCCGGGGATCACCAGCGGGATCACCATCAGGATATAGAGCGCGTTCTTGAACGGAAACTCGCGCCGTTCGAACAGGAACGCGTTGCAGGTGCCGGCCGCCACCGCCAGCGCCGACACGATCAGCCCAATATAGAGCGAATTGCCCAGCCCCCGCAGCAGCCGGTCGTCGTGGAACATGCCCAGTTTCGGTTCGGTGTCGTTGAAGAACCAGTCCAGCGTGAACCCCTGCCACGGCAGCGCCGGAAACAGGCTGTCGTTGAAGGCAAAGATGCCGGCCGCCAGCAACGGCGCCACGAGGTAGAGAAAGAAGATCACCACATAGGCGCGGTAGGCAAAGCTGAGAAACGGCGTGCGGGTGGCGCGGGTCATCTCGTCACTCCTTGGCAACCGTGGTGGCCAGGCTCTGCCCGGTCAGCTTCAGCCCCAGCCATACCACCAGAGAGGTGAATCCGAGCAGCAGCACCCCGAAGGTGGCCCCGGCCTCCCAGTTGTAGCGGGTGATGAACTGGTTGTAGATCTGTTCGGTGAACCAGCTGGAATTCTTGCCGCCCAGCAGGATCGGCGTCAGATAGCTGCCGGCCGCCAGCATGAAGGTGATGATGCAGCCCGCGACGATCCCCGGCATCGCATAGGGCACGATGATGCGGCGGAACACGGTGAACCGGCTGCCGCCGAGATTGTAACCGGCCTCGAGCATCGCGTCGTCCATGCCGTCGAGCGTGGACACCAGCGGCACGATCATGAACAGAACGACGGTGTAGACCAGCCCGATCACCACCGTGATGTCGTTATAGAGCAGCTCGACCGGTTCGCCGATCAGGCCCATCCATTGCAGCAGCCCCGAAATCAGCCCGGTTTCGCGCAACAGCACGATCCAGCCAAAGGCGCGCACGAGATCGCTGACCCAGAGCGGCACGAGGCAGAGCAGGAACAGCGCCGCCTTTGACCGTGCCCGTGCGATCTTGGCGATGTAATAGGCGATCGGAAACCCGATCAGCAGCGCCAGTATGGTGACCAGGATCGACATCCACGCGGTGCGCAGCAGCGTGTTCCAGTAGATCGGTTCGCCGAGGAAATCGAGATAGTTGCCCAGCCCGAACGTGTATTGCCCCGGCCCGATCTTTTCGCGCAGCGACACATAGCCGATGCCGATCTGCGGCAGCACGATCAGCAGGCCGATCCACAGCGCGAAAGGGGCCATCAGCAGGAACAGCGACAGCTTGGCCGCGTCCGACCGCATCACGCGGCCTGCCCGGCAAAACACAATGCCCGGTCGCGGTGCCAGTTGATCTGCACATCCTCGCCCTGGGTGACGCCGCTCATCCCGGCCTGGTCCGCGACCTCGACCAGATCACCCGCCTGCGTGCGCACCAGCACCCGGCTGTTGGCGCCGTTGAACAGCAGGCTGTCCACCTTGCCCGCCATGGTGTGGCCCGGTTCACCAGCACCGATGGCGATGGCTTCTGGGCGGACGAACACGTTGACAGCCGCGCCTTCGGACAGTCCCGCGGCCCCGGCCCGCGCCAGCACGCCGCCGCCCTGATCGAGCGCGACCTTCACCTCGTCGCCCGACACCCGGACCACCTTGCCCGGCCAGCGGTTGGTATCACCCACAAAACCGGCGACAAAGCCCGAGACCGGGTTTTCATAAAGCTCCTTCGGCGGGCCGATCTGTTCGAACCGCCCGGCATTCATCACCGCCACGTTGTCGGACATCACCAGCGCCTCGGACTGGTCGTGGGTGATATAGAGGAACGTGGTCTCGAACTGGTGCTGCAGCAGCTTCAGTTCGATCTTCATGTGTTCGCGCAGTTTCAGGTCGAGCGCGCCCAGCGGTTCGTCGAGCAGCAGTACATCCGGTTCCAGCACCATGCACCGCGCGATGGCGATGCGCTGTTTCTGCCCGCCCGACAGTTGGCTGACCTGTTTTTCCTCGACACCGGGCAGGCCGACCCGGTCCAGTACCGCGCGTACGCGGTCGGCGATCTCCGACCGGCTGTCGCCCCGGCAGCGCAGGCCATAGGCGATGTTTTCGCCCACATTCATCATCGGAAACAGGGCCAGATGCTGGAACACCATCTTCACGTTGCGCCGGTTGGGCGCGAGGTTCAGAACCGACTGGCCCTTGATGCGGATATCGCCCGCGTCCGGGTCCTCGAACCCGGCGATCATGCGCATCAGCGTGGTCTTGCCGCAGCCCGAGGGGCCGAGGATCGAAAAGAAGGATCCCGAAGGGACGTCGAAGCTGACATCGTTGACGGCGGTGAAACTGCCGAACCGCTTGGTCACGGCGCTGCATTCGAGATCGAACATGGGGATGGCCTTTGAAATTCGTGGTGGACCGGGGCGGCGTGCGCCCCGGTCCGCGTCTTGAAAAGGGCGCTACTGCGCGGCCTTGATCCGCTCCAGCGCGATGCCTTCCATGTCTTCGAGGCCGGCGGGGATGTTGGCAAAGAACTTCAGGTTCGCCAGATCGTCCGCGTCAAAGGCGGCCGCAACGGCGGCGCGCTTGTCGTCGGGCAGCAGCTCGATCCCGTTCGGTACCGCCGCGATGGCGCCGGTCGAGGCCGACATCAGGGTCACGATCTCGGGACGCAGCACGAAGTTGATCCACTTATAGGCCGCGTCGTCGTTTTCGCCGCCGCGCGGGATCGCGAAAGTGTCGATCCAGGCCAGCGCGCCGGTTTCAGGCGGCACGAACACGATGTCGGGGTTTTCGTTGTAGATCTTGAAGGCCGTCGAATCCCAGGTTTCCGACACCACGACTTCGCCCGACATCATCAGGCCCTGCAGGTCGTCGCCGCCGGTCCAGTAGGTCTTGATGTTGGATTTGCACTCGATCAGCTTTTCGGTCACCTGATCCAGCATCTTCTGGTAGGCGTCCTTGTCGCCATAGAGCTCGAACGGGTTCATGCCCATGCCGAACGCGGTGCCCAGCAGGATCGTGCGGCGCAGGCGCATCGAGGTGCGGCCCTGGTATTTCGGGTCGCACAGGTCGTTCCAGCCGGTGACGTCGGGCGCTTCCTTGATGTTGGCCATGATACCCGAGGTGCCCCACTGGTGCGGCACGGCATAGACCTCGCCGTCGATGGTGGTGTTCGCCTTGACCCCGTCGAGCAGATTGCCGGCCATCACCGAGGTGTCGATCTTGCTCAGGTCGAGCGGCTTGTAGATGTTGTATTCCTGCTGCGCCGCGAAAATCCGGTCATGGCTGGGCTGGGCCAGGTCATAGCCGGATCCGCCGGTGGCGCGCAGCTTGGCGATCATTTCCTCGTTGTTGGAAAAGGTCACCTCGACATCGATATCCGGGTTCTCGGCTTCGAACATCTCGATCACCTTGTCGGGCGCGTAGCTGCCCCAGGTGAGCAGGCGCAGCGTGTCGGCCGAGCCGGCCGAAGCCGCCAGCCCGAGCGCCGTGCCAGCCAGCAGCGTGGTGATGGTCCGTGTCATGTGGTTTCTCCCCTTGGTTCAGACAGCACAGGCCTAGTGCCCGTTTGTGTCATTTTAAATACATACATATACCGCCGTCCGCACAAGCGGCAATGCGGGTGTCACCGAGGCGCGGGGGGCGACGGGCGAGGCTATAAGGCCCCCGGATCACAGCCCCAGCCGATCCAGCAGGCGGTTCCATTCCACCGCCGCGGGCAGGAACCAGGGCCGGCCGCGATACAGCGGGCGGGTCGGAAACGCGCGTGCGCCCAGCCCGGTGCCCGCGTCCTGACGCCCGAGCACCGCCAGCCCGGCCTTCATCCCCAGGTAGGACGCCATGCCCACGCCCGAGCCGCAATAACCCATCGCATGGTGCAGGCGGCCCCGGCTGCCCGTGTGTGCCAGTGTGTCGAAGGTATAGCCCACGAACCCCATCCAGCCATGGCTGATCCGGGTGGTTTCCAGCTGCGGGAAAATGCGCAGCAGTTCGGCGCGCAGGCGCAGGGCGGCGCGGCGCGGGTCGGTTTCGCCCGCGCTGACCCGGCCGCCGAACAGAATCCGGCGGCGGTCGGGCGAGGCGCGCCAGTAATAGACCACCCGGCGGCTGTCGGACTGGATGCGGTTGTTCGGGATCAGGTCGTCCATCAGTGCAGGCGGCACCGGATCGGTGGCGATGATGTAGCTGCCGATCGGGATCACCCGGCGCTGATGCCAGCGCGACAGCGCACCGGAATAGCCGTTGGTGGCCAGCACCACGTCACGGGCCGAGATTTCGCCGCGCGTGGTGGCGACCGTGACGCCGAGCCCGTCCTCGTCCAGCGCGGTCGCGGCGGTGTGCGGCACGATTCGTACGCCCGCCGCCGTGGCGAGGTCGAGCAGCCCGCTGTGATACCGGCCCGGATCCAGCGCGGCATGGTCCCCGAACACGACACCGCCGTAATAGCGGTCGCTGCCGATCTCGGCGCGCTGATCGGCGCGGGTCACCACATGGGCGGGTTGTTCGAAACCTTCGGGCTGGGCGCGCGCCGCCGCCACCATCGCGCGAAAGGCCTGCCGCGAATGGGCGGCGTGGAACCGGCCCACGGTGGAAAAGCCGCAGTCGATGCGTTCGGTGCGGATGAAATCCTCGACATAGGCGCGCGATGCAAACCCGTCGGCCAGGATCGCGCGCGCGATTTCCGCGCCATGGCGGCGGGTCAGTGTGGCGAGCCCCGGTTTAATCGACTGGCTGATCTGGCCGCCGTTGCGGGTCGAACAGCCCTGGCCGGGCACGCCCGCGTCCAGCACCGTGACGCTGCGCCCGCCGCGCGCCGCCGTGATCGCCGCGTGCAGGCCGGTATAGCCCGATCCGATGATCACGACATCGCAGGTTTCGGGCAGCGGGCCGGGCGCCGCGTCTCGCGGTGGGGTGGTGTCCCACCAATAGGGGCGGTCGCTGAACCCGTCTGCGAAGATGCCGGTCACCGGCCTATCCGATCTCGCTGCACTGGTAGGACGACCGCGCCAGCCAGTCCGGGTTGACCTCGATTCCCCAGCCGGGGGCGTCGGTCACCTCGGCCATGCCGTCGGTGATGGTATAGGGATCGCTGACGAACAGATCCTGCTGCCACGGGTAATAATCCGTGCCCTCGATGGAAAACTCGAGGTACTTGCCCGCGTTCGGGATCGCGCGCAGCAGGTGCATGGTGAACAGCGTCACCAGCGACAGGTTCGCGCAATGCGGCGTCACCGGCAGGCCCGCCGCCTCGGCCATGCGCGCCACCCGAAGCGTCCGGCCCATGCCGCCCAGATACATCACGTCGGGCTGCACGATATCCACCGCGCGCATGTCGATCATCCGTTGCCAGACCGGCAGCCAGCAATCCTGTTCGCCGCCGGTTACGTCGATGGGCAACTCGGCCAGCGCGCGGGTGACGGCCCGCGTCTGCTCCAGTTCCCAATAGGGGCAGGGTTCCTCGAAATGGCTGATGCCGTGATCGGCCAGCATCCGGCTATAGTGGATCGCCTGATCGGGCGAATAGCAGGAATTGGCATCGACCAGCAGCGCCACCGGGTCGCCGTCAAAAGCCCCGGCGATAGTGGGGATGATTTCTTCGGTGCGGCCGTCCCATTCGTCGCGGCCCCGGCCCACCTCGGCGCCGATGCGGAACTTGAACGCGTCGAATCCGTAGGTATCGCGCAGGCGGCGGAACCGGTCGGCTTCGTCGGCGGGGGTGATGTCGCGTTTCATCGACGAGGCATAGGCCCGGATGCGCCCCGGCGTGCCGCCGATCAGTTCCGTGACCGGTTTGCCCGCCTGTTTGCCGCGCAGATCCCAGATCGCCGTGTCCAGCCCGCCCATCGCCCGGCAGATATATGACCCCGGAAACTTGTGCTCGCGTTCCTGGATCAGGTTCAGGTGATCGTCCAGATCGGTGATCCCGACCCCCAGCGTCCACGGCGCGACCTGACGGTGGAGCACCTGGGCGGTGATGTCGGAATGATAGGTGGACATCTGCCCCCAACCTTGCGCGCTGGTTTCATCGGTGACACGGATGAAGCCCACGAATTCATTGGTAAAGGTTTCGATGCGGGTGATCTTCAGCGGGGCGAACATGCGCGGCTCCTCGCGGTTGGTCCGGGCGCAACCTGCGATCAAAGCAGCGGGCGGGCAAGTGGAATCGTCGCCG
>CAYGNB010000111.1:6593-9290 GCA_964351135.1 uncultured Rhodobacterales bacterium
TTTTCGCCGGTCATGATCGCGGGGGCGTTCAGGTTGCCCGCCGTGATGCGCGGAAACACCGAGGCGTCGATCACCCGCAGCCCGGTAACCCCGCGCAGCCGCAGCCGCGCATCGACCACCGCGCCCGCGTCATCGTCGGGGCCCATCGCGCAGGTCCCGCAGGGGTGAAACACCGATCCGGCACGGGCGCGGATGTCCTCGGCCAGCGCCGCGTCGCCGGTGCAGTCCGGCCCCGGCGCGATCTCGCGCAGGATCTTGCCCGCCAGCGGTTCCGCCTGCGCGATCCGGCGCAGCATCTTCACGCCGTCGACCAGTTCGTCCAGATCCGACTGCTCGGACAGATAGCCCGGATGGATCATCGGCGTCGCCGCCGGATCGGCACTGCGCAGCAGCAACTGCCCCCGGCTGGCCGGATGGCAGTTGGAGAGGCCCAGCAGAAAGCCCGGAAACTTGTCGGGCAGGGTCAGCCGTCGTTTGCCCGGATCGGTGCGGGTATAGCTGACCGGCGAGAAATAGAGCTGCATGTTGGGGCGCGTACGCACCGGCGATGTTCGAAAGAACCCGCCGCCCTGGTTCACCGACAGCGACAGCGGCCCGCCGCGCGTCAGCAGGTATTGCAGCGCCAGCAGCGCCCGCCCCGACCACGGGCGCAGCATGCCATTCAGCGTCGGCACGGCGGATTCGTAGATATAGTCCATCCCCAGATGGTCCTGAAGGTTGCTGCCGACGCCGGGCACATCGCGTAGAACCGGGATGCGGTGATCGCGCAGGTGCGCGGCCGGGCCGATGCCCGACAGCATCAGCAGCTTGGGCGAGTTCACCGCACCTGCCGACAGGATCACCTCGCGCCGGGCCATGATGCGCCGGGTCTGGTCGCCGTGCCGGTATTCGACGCCCACCGCGCGGGTGCCGTCGAACAGGATACGGGTCGCCTCGGCGCCGGTTGTCACCGACAGGTTCGCCCGCCGCCGGGCCGGATGCAGATAGGCGGTGGCCGCCGAACAGCGCAGCCCGCCGCGCGTGGTGATCTGGTAGAGCCCCACGCCCTCTTGCGTTGCGCCGTTGAAGTCTGGGTTGGCCGACAGCCCCGCCGCTTGCGCCGCGGCGACGTAGTCGTGGCTGAGCGGGTGCACCTTGTCGGAGATGTCCGATACCGTGACCGGCCCGCCGCCGCCGCGCCAGCGGTCCTCGCCCGCGAGGTTGTCCTCCATCGCGCGGAAATGGGGCAACAGATCGTCATAGCCCCAGCCGGGATTGCCCAGATCGCGCCAGCCGTCGTAATCCTCGGCCTGACCGCGAATGAACACCATCGCATTGATCGAACTCGACCCGCCCAGAACCTTGCCACGCGGCCAATAGCTGATGCGGCCGTGCGTGCCCGGGTCCGGTTCGGTCCGGTAGCGCCAGTTGAGCCTCGGATGATGGAAGGCCCCGCCATAGCCGATCGGCAGCCGCACCCAGACGCTCAGATCGCCCGGCCCGGCCTCGAGCAGCGCCACGGTCGAACGGCCATCAGCGCTCAGCCGGTTGGCGAGCACGCAGCCCGCCGACCCCGCGCCGACGATCACGTAATCGGCATCCTGCATCACGTCCTGGCCCATGGCCGCGAATCCCCTGACCGTATTCCGCCGTCCTGCGAATCACGGGCGGCGATCCGGCGCAAGAGGGGCGGTACATTTCAGGGGGGCGCCACGCGCGCCGAACCGCTTGCGCAGGCGGGCCGGGTGCCGCAGAAGCAACGAGGCGGGGCAGGGCCGGAGGGTGTGAACAATATGAGAACAAACTTTTCAATCCGGGGCGGCGTCCCTATGATCGCGCCATGAGCAGTTTCGACGATTCCGACGCTTTCGAACGGGCCTCGCTGTCGGCCCGCGCCATGGCCACGCGCGCGGTGGACTATCTGGAAGACCTGAACCCGGCACAGCGGGCGGCGGTCGAGCAACTGGATGGCCCGGTGCTGATGCTCGCGGGCGCGGGCACCGGCAAGACCAAGGCGCTGACCGCGCGCATCGTGCATCTGTTGACTACCGGCAGGGCGCGCCCGAACGAGATTCTCGCCGTGACCTTCACCAATAAGGCCGCGCGCGAGATGAAGGAACGGGTGAGCGGGATGTGGGGGCAGCCCGCCGAGGGTATGCCGTGGCTGGGCACCTTTCACGCGATCTGCGTCAAGCTGCTGCGCCGCCATGCGGAACTGGTTGGGTTCGACCGTGACGATGCGGTGATCGAGGGCGCCGATGACCGGGTTCATCTGAAGTCGAACTTCACCATTCTGGACACCGACGACCAGTTGCGGCTGCTGAAGCAACTGGTGCAAGCGGCGGGGATCGACGACAAACGCTGGCCCGCACGGATGCTGGCCGGTATCATCGACGACTGGAAAAACCGCGCTCTGTCGCCTGACAAGGTGCCGGCGGGCGATGCCGGGGCGTTCAACCGCAAGGGCGTGGAGCTCTACGACCAGTACCAGCGCCGCCTGATCGAGCTGAATGCGGTGGATTTCGGCGACCTGCTGCTGCACATGGTCACCATTTTCCAGGCCTATCCAGACATTCTGGAGCACTACCGGCACTGGTTCCGCTACATCCTCGTCGATGAATACCAGGATACCACCGTGGCCCAGTATCTATGGCTGCGGCTGCTGGCGGGCGGGCACCGCAACATCTGCTGCGTCGGCGACGACGACCAGTCGATCTA
>CAYGNB010000112.1:0-9245 GCA_964351135.1 uncultured Rhodobacterales bacterium
CGGCGTTTTCGCCGCTGGTGATTGCGCCAGCCCGGCCCACAGCGCCACACCCGCATTCGGTACGGGTGCAATGGCGGGCGTGGGGCGTCATCAATTCTTGCTCTTCCCCGACAATTTTCCGCCTTTGGAGGTTCCCGAAACATGACCGATACCCGCCTTCCCGTCACCGTACTTTCCGGCTTTCTCGGTGCCGGAAAGACAACCCTTCTGAACCGGGTTCTGAACAACCGCGAAGGCCGCCGCGTCGCGGTCATCGTCAACGACATGTCCGAGGTGAATATCGACGCCGATCTGGTGCGCGCCGACACGGAACTCAGCCGCACCGACGAAACGCTGGTCGAAATGTCGAACGGTTGTATTTGCTGCACCCTGCGCGATGATCTTCTGGACGAGGTGCGCCGCCTCGCCGCCGAGGGCCGCTTCGATTATCTGCTGATCGAATCGACGGGCATCTCCGAACCGCTCCCGGTCGCCGCGACTTTCGATTTCCGTGACGAATTCGGTGACAGCCTGTCGGATGTCTCGCGTCTCGACACGATGGTGACGGTCGTCGATGCGGTCAACCTGCTCAAAGATTTCTCATCGCATGATTTCCTGCGCGACCGTGGCGAAACGCTGGGCGAAGAAGACGAGCGCACACTGGTTCACCTGCTGACCGACCAGATCGAATTCGCGGACGTCGTGATCCTGAACAAGGTTTCGGACGCCGGGCCGGAGCGCACTGATGCCGCACGCAAGATCATCCGCGCCCTGAACGCGGATGCAAAGATCATCGAGACCGATCACTCCGACGTGGCGGCGGACGCCATCCTCGATACCGGGCTGTTTGATTTTGAGCGGGCGCACGAACATCCGATGTGGGCTAAGGAGCTTTATGGCTTTGCCGATCACACGCCGGAGACCGAAGAATACGGGGTCGCGTCCTATGTCTATCGCGCGCGGTTGCCGTTCATACCCGAGAAAATCCTGACGGTCCTGAATGGGGAACTGCCCGGCGTCATCCGGGCCAAAGGGCATTTCTGGATCGCAACGCGCCCGGGCTGGGTGGCGGAGTTTTCGCTCGCCGGGGTGCTTTCGAGCGTCAAACCCCTCGGAACCTGGTGGGCGTCTGTTCCGAAAGAGCGTTGGCCGGATCACGAAAGCGCGCGCGCCTATATGCAGGCCCATTGGCAGGAGCCTTGGGGCGACCGGCGGCAAGAGATCGTTTTTATCGGCGCGGACATCGACTGGCCTGCTCTGAAAGAGCGCCTTGATGCCTGTCTTGTCCCTGCAATTGCAGCGTCAGGCCCTGACAGCCTGCCGGATTACCCTGATCCCTTCCCGATCTGGCGACGTGCGGAGGAAGCCGCGTGACCCTTGCGCCCGAATTGCTCCGGGATGCGGCAATAGGCGTTGCGGTTGTGGGCAATCCCGAAGGCTTGAGCCCCTTTCTCAAACCCGGCTGTGCCGCGGCTCTCTGGCAAAGGTACGTTCTGCCTGGCTTTCAGAACTGGATTGACGGCCTTGACCCCGATTGCCTGCCCCGCGGGCGGCTGATCCTGCGTCCCGACGCGGTGCCCCAGGCGGTTGCCCGGCTTTGCGCATCAGCAGGTATGCCCGTGGGCCCGCATCGCGACCATCTGGTCGATGATATCGCGGCACTTGCGGATGTCTTCGCGGATCTCATGCAAGCACGGTGGCTGCGATTGCGCCTTGATGTCGTGACAACCAACGCATGCCGCAGGTTTCATATCGACGCGGTGGCGGCGCGGCTGGTCTGCACCTATCGCGGCACCGGCACCCAGTATGGAAACTCGCCCGACGAGCAGGATCCGGCACGTATCGTCACCGTGCCGACTGGCGCTCCGATCCTGCTGCGAGGAACGCTCTGGCCTGCCCGGACTGAAACACCGCTGCTGCACCGCTCGCCGCCAATCGAAGGTACCGGCGAAGCGCGGCTCGTTCTCGTCCTCGACCCGATTGACGATCCGGAGGAGGCGATATGAAGGCCAGTAACCGGGGGCGGACCGATCTCAAGGTCAGACGCCGCAATGAAGACCAGATGCGTGCCTATGACGCTTTGCCAGCACCGGTCCGGCACTGGCTGTCACAGGCCGCAATGCCTTGGTCGCCCGCGTCCTGCCGCAGGATTCTGCACAACGCAAAGGTGCGGGGTGAAGACATGGAACAGGTCTTGGCGCGTCTCGACCACGCGGAACGGCAGACGCTGGCAAAGCGCCAAACCAACCGACTTTGAAAAACCAGCCTTGAAGAAAGTGAAACGCGAAAATGACCAAGTTCTTACTGAATATCAGCACGGCCCTCGCCCTTCTTGCGGCACCATCCGTGGCCACCGCGAACGACACGCTCGATGTCGTCGCTCAGTTTGAAATCCAGGCTCCGGAGCCTTCGACCAGCGGTTACATCTTCACGCGGATGGGCATTGCCGAAACGCTGGTGAATGCGGATGCGAATGGCAATCTGACCCCCGGTCTCGCCACCGGTTGGTCAGTGTCCGAGGACGGCCTGACCTGGACATTCACCCTGCGCGAAGGCGTGACGTTCCACGACGGCACCGAGATGACGCCGGAAACCGTGCTGAATGCGCTGCAGATCGCGCGCGGCAAGCCCGGCCCGATGAACGACCTGCCGATCGCCGGGATCGCCGCAGGAGATGGCGCAATCACGGTCGCACTGTCCGAACCCGTGGGCGCGCTGCCCGCCTATCTCGCCTATTTCCGCTATCAAATCCTTTCGCCGGCGTCCTACGGGCCTGATGGCGCAGGCGTCGCGATTATCGGTACCGGACCCTACAGGATCACCGCGATGGAGCCACCGCTGAGCCTCGACGCGACCGCCTTCGCTGAATATTGGGGCGATGCGCCGCATATCGCCGATGTGACCTATTCCGGCGTCAGCCGGGTCGAGACGCGCGCGCTCATGGCCGAGTCCGGTGAGGCAGAGTTCGTCTTCGGTCTCGATCCTGCCAGTGTCTCGCGCCTTGGCGCGCTGGACGATGTTGAGGTCATGTCCGTCGACATCCCGCGCACCCTGCTCATAAAGGTCAACGCCGGGCATTCCTTTCTGTCTGAACCGGAGGCCCGTCGCGCGCTGAGCCTGTCCATCGACCGCGAAGGCATTGCCAAGGCGGTGCTGCGCTATCCCGAAGGCGCGACGCAACTCTTCCCGCCTTCGGTTGCGGGCTGGCATGATGAGGCTCTTCCGCCGCTGGCCTACAACCCGGACGAAGCGAAATCACTTCTTGCGGACCTCGGTTGGCGACCCGGCGACGACGGCATCCTGACCCGCGACGGAGAACGGTTCGAACTGACGCTGACGACCTACCCGGACCGGCCCGAGCTTCCGCTGGTCGCGGCCGTACTGGAACAGCAGTTCCGCGCCATCGGCGTGGAGCTGACAATCAATACAACGAACTCGTCCGAGATCCCGGCAGGGCATCAGGACGGGTCGCTCGATCTTGGCCTGATCGCGCGGAACTTCTCGTTGATCCCCGATCCCATTGGGACGGTTCTGGGTGACTATGTCGGCAATGGCGACTGGGGTGCGATGAACTGGCAGAACGACGGCTTTGCCGATCTGGTGCGCGGCATCGCGCGCGGCGAAGGCGGCGCGGCAGAAAAGGCCCAAGCCGCTGCGATCCTGCACTCCGACCTGCCGGTCATTCCGATCGCCTGGTATCAACAGACGCTGGCCGTGTCCGACACGGTCACGAGCGCGACCATCGACCCGTTCGAGCGTTCCTTTGGCCTGCAGGACATTCGGTGGGCAGAATGAACGTACTTGCCTCACGACTTGTGCAGGCGATCATGGTGGCGGTCCTGATCGGGACCGCCACGTTTTTTATGATGCGCAGCCTGCCCGGGGATGCCGCATGGCGGATCGCGGCCGGACGTTATGGCTATGACCATGTCAACGCGGCCTCGGCCGATGCGGTGCGCGAGGAATTGGGCCTGGACGGCCCGGCGCTGCCAGCACTCGTGCAATGGCTCGGCGATCTGGCGCGGCTCGATTTCGGCAATTCACTCGTCACCGGACAGCCCGTGATCAATGAGATTGCGCACCAGCTTGGGGCCTCTGCCTCTCTGGCCGTGGTGGCGGTCGTGCTGTCGCTACTGATCGGCCCGCCGATTGGCATTCTCGCAGGGCTAAGGCCGGGAGGTTTGCTTGATCGGGCATTGCTTGTTGCCTCGACAGGGTTAAAGGCGGTGCCGCAGTTCCTGATGGCGCTGGTGTTGATCGTCATCATCGCGGTGCAACTGCGCTGGCTGCCTGCCGCCGGTCATGGAGAGATCAGACATTTCATCCTGCCCAGCCTAACGCTTGCGCTTGGATTGGCGGCGGTCAACGCCCGCATCGCGCGCGACTCCATGGCCCGGATCGCCGACATGCCGTTCTGGCGTTTCGCTCAATGGAAAGGTCTGTCCGAGCGTCAGACGCTGATCCGTCACGGCCTGCGCAACGTCTCGGTGCCGCTGATCACCTATCTGGGCCTGCAATTTGTGACGCTGGTCGAAGGCGTCATCATCGTCGAATCCATCTTCGGCTGGCCGGGCATCGGCCATGCGCTGGTGCATGCGATCTTTTCGCGCGATGTGCCGATGGTGCAGGGGACTGCATTGGTCCTTGGTCTTGGCTTTGTGCTCGTAAATGCCGCCATCGACCTTGCCGTGCGCCGCATTGATCCGAGGGTCGCATCGTGAGCGTCACTGACACACTGCAACTACGCCAGACCTCGTGGCCGGCGACGCGGATCATCGGGGCGGCGCTTGTCCTCGTCGTCGCGCTTGTCGCGTTGCTCGGATCGGTTGTCGTGCCGGGCGATCCCCTTGCGCAATCGCTGATGAAGGCGCTGGCAGGCCCGGAACCCTCGGCCCCCTTGGGATATGACCACCTTGGCCGATCCGTCTATCACCGCTTGGTCGAGGCGTTGAGCCTGTCACCGGTGATTGCCGTGGCTGCGGTTGCCACGGCGGGTGCGGCGGGCCTGATCCTTGGAACGGTGGCGGCGGCCATGGGTGGCTGGATCGAGCGGATCCTTGTCATTCTGGCAGATGCCCTGCTGGCCTTGCCAGGTCTTCTGCTGGTGCTGATCGTGCTGGCCATGGTGCCGGGGACGGCGCTGGGGTTCTGGGCCGGGCTTTCGCTGGTCCTGTGGGTTGAGTTCTTTCGCCTGACCCGCGCCGCCACGCGCGAGGTGCTGGCCTCACCGGCGGTTCAGGCGTCACGGCTCTTGGGTTTTGGCCCGGTTTACCTGTTCCGGGTGCATATCTGGCCCGAAATCGCGCCGATGATGCTGACGGCCGCGGCCTTTGGCACGGCGACGGCGATCATGGCCATTGCGGCGCTTGGTTTCGTGCATGTGGGCATGCGGGCGCCGACACCCGAACTTGGCCTGATGATGGTCGAGCTCTTACCCTATTGGCGCGAAGCGCCGCTGGCGCTCTTGTCTCCGGTTCTCGCGACCTTCGCCCTGCTTTTGGGGCTGACCCTTCTGGCTGGGAGCCGTGAATCATGAGCCTGCTAAAAGCTGAGGACATAACCGTCATGGACGGTGGCAAACTGCTGCTGCAGCCGCTGTCGCTCCATCTTGATCCGGGCGAACCCCTGGTCATTCTGGGCGAAACCGGATCCGGCAAAAGCCTGATGGCGCAGGCGCTCATGGGCACTCTGCCACCGGACCTGACGGCCAAGGGGCGCGTCGCTATCGGCGAACGGGTTCTGAACGCAGGTCGCCCGGACCGGTTTCGCGGCCTCTGGGGCCGTGAGATCGGAGTGCTGCCACAGGAGCCCTGGCTTTCGCTCGACCCGCTGATGCGGGCGCGTGCGCAGGTCAGTGAAACCCACGCTCTTGTTCGGGGGTTGCCCCGTGGCGACGCAAGCGCGCAGGCACAGGCGGATTTGATTGCGCTTGGCCTTGCTGGCGCCGAGAACCGGTATCCCCATGAACTTTCTGGGGGCATGGCCCAGCGGGTAGCCATAGCCGCGGCCCGCTCGGGCGGTGCGCGGATCGTGATCGCGGACGAACCCACCAAGGGGCTCGATGCGGCGCGCCGCGACGATGTCGCAAACCTTCTTCTGTCAGAGATGGGGGAGACTGGGGGGCTACTGGTCATCACCCACGATCTTGCCCTTGCGCGGAGCCTGGGAGGACGATTGATCGTCCTGCGCGCAGGCACCGTCGTAGAACAGGGGACGTCCCACCAAACATTTGCCGCTCCGAGAGAGGCCTATACGCGGGAATTCTTCGCAGCCGATCCCGAGCATTGGGCGCCAGGACATTCAGTTGCGCGGGAGGAGCCAGCGGTCGTGTCTGCGCAGGATCTGTCCGTAACACGAGGCGGGAAAACCCTGTTCGAGGGTGTCTCGCTCGACGTCGCGCCGGGTCAGGTTTTCGGCGTGACTGGCCCGTCGGGCTGCGGGAAGTCTTCGCTGGGGGACGCACTGCTGGGCCTAATCCGACCGAGCCGTGGTACCGTGAAGTGGCGAGCGGGCGACCCTCCTCACGCCTTCCAGAAGATCTATCAGGACCCTGTAGCGGCCTTTCCCCGCAAACGCGGCGTCGGGAAGACGCTAGCGGACGCCGCGGCGTTGTCAGGTCGCAAACCTGGTGATGTCGACACCCTTCTGGAGCGGCTCGGCCTCGACCCAAGTCTTCTGGAGCGTCGCCCCGATGCAGTTTCAGGGGGTGAGTTGCAGCGCCTGTCGCTTCTCCGCGTCTTGCTCAGAACCCCAAGTTTCATCTTTGCGGATGAACCGACCTCGCGACTGGACCCGATCACGCAGGAAAGTGTGATCCGGCTGTTGACCGAAATCGCCGAAAGCGACGGTGTGGCCCTGATGCTCGTAAGCCATGATACAGCCCTGATCCGAAACACGGCCGACTCGATCCTGGCGCTTGAGTCCGGCGGGAGCGCCGACATCTCGGAGAGCGCCCCGTCGAGGAACCCTGTCGTCCGGGCGTTGCAATGACCCAAGACAAGGCCGCTCAATGATCCAAGGAAAGGATTCATCATGAAAACCATCCATTTGGCACTTCTGGCCTCGGTCGCCGCCATCCCGCTTCTGGCATAGGAAACCCGCGAGTTGGACGCCCATGTCCACGGCGTCAGCACGCCGAAACTGGCGGTGGAAGATGGCACGCTGGAGATGAACCTGCTCTCGCCCGGCATGGACATCGTTGGCTTTGAGTTCGAGGCTAGCACTGACGCGGACAAGGACGCAGTCGAGGCCGCGATCCGCACGATGCTTGTGCCCGAGAACATCGTGACGCTTCCCGATGCGGCGGAATGCCGTCTGTCCGAAGTTCTCGCCCATCTTCACGGTGACGACCATGCGTAGGAGATCGAAGCGCAGTATGTCACTGAGGTAGGCGCCGGGGCAGGCGAAGTCACCCGGGAAGCTGCCGAGTTGACTATGAACTGATCCCGGACCGAGCATGACGATCAGCCTTTCCGCGTCGCGGGCATCATCGCCAAGACCGGTACGCCGGTCGATCGGACGGTCATCGTCAGCATGGAAGCGATCGAGGCGATCGATGTCAATTGGCAGTCCGGTGCGAAAACCCAGGGCCAGACAACCCCGGTCGAGGTCATTCGCCAGTTGGACTTGACCCCGACCGCGATCACGGCCGCGCTGGTGGGCGTCGAGTCCCGCCTGCAAGTCTGAGGCCTGCTACGCTGGATCAACGAGTATCCCGAGGAGCCATTGCTGGTGATCCTCCCCGGCGTCGCACTGAACGAGCTTTGGCAAATTGTCGGCGTGGCCGAAACAGCGCTGATGGGCGTGTCCGGTATGGTCGTGGTCACGGCACTTCGGCGCATGATGGCAATGATCTTTTCGAGCCTCAATGAACGCCGTCGCGAGGTGGCTATCTGGCGCGCAATGGGCACGCGGCCTGTGGCGATCCTCGGGCTACTGGTGCTGGAGGAAATTGTCGTGGGGGAGTGGGCAAACTTGGGGGTCTTATGCGGCGATTTTGGGCTTGGAGACCGACAGTCGCCCATCGAGTACAGCGGCTCGGGTCACGGCAACATTGTGGGCGACGCGTGGCGACCATCGCATCCGGCGACGTTTACCCATGCGCGTATTACAGATGTCATCGACGCAGCCTTCCGCACGAGAGGGCGAGATCGGCAGACCCTGCCTATACCGTCGGCCGTAGCTAGCCAGCGACCCCATGTTGTTGTCGAGATAGCTATAGAGGTCGTAACACTGCGCCCAGGCCCTCGATGCCGCGTCGAGCCATGTTGCCAATTCGCCCTCACGCGCATTGCGCACCATATCGGTGAATCTGTCTACCAGCATCCGGGTGGCTGCGAGGGTCGGTATCGCGCCTTCGATCCGTGCACGCGATCGCATCGGCCCGGCTCAGGTGGTTTCGTCCCATGGTCATCAGCCGGGCTATCCTGCGGGCGGGTGGGGACTTGCCGGTTCCGGACGGTACCGCTTGCTCTGCGCGGCGCTGCCGGGTCGCTCACTCGCCGACGACCCGGAGGCTGCCCTGAAACCCATCGGCCCGCAATCGGCGCCAGAGTTCTGCGCCGTTGCGGCATCCGCCGCGCCCTTCCCGTTCCGGCCGAGGCAGCCAAGGGGTCAGACTGCGCGCGCGAACGCGAAAGACGTCCTCGCGCTCACCACGGATGATCTGGCGGACCCACGGTGGCGGGTTCGTGATCGGGTAGCAGGTCGATTACTCGTCGTCGTTCGAGATCGCAGATCAATGTCCCGTAACGCTGGTCCTTGCGCCAGGCCCAGTCGTCGATCCCGACCACACGGGGGACCGCGACCGTCCGATCGGTCGCGGATCGAACGCTGCGCAGGAAAGTGTCCTTGCTCACCGGCAGTCCAAGCCGTTCAGCAAGTGCCAGCGCGGGGCGCCCGCCGAGAGCCATGCCGAGGTGACGCACCAATCCTTGCAGGCGAGATGCGCGTCGCGCCTGTGGCCGGGTCACGGCCAGTGGAAACCGCTCGGCGAAAATCCCGGCAGGACACCGTGTAGCACGGCAGCGAAAACGGCGAACCAACAAGACCAATGCCACCTTCCGCCCATGCGCGGGAAGATCTGCCGGCCGGCGCCGGTCCCTGCTGTGTGTCTGGCGTGAGACCGTACCACACAGCGGGCAGACCGCCGACGTACCCGGAGAACGAACGTGCACCCGGATCGTATTGCCATCAAGCTCAACCTGATCAGCCTTCAGCCCCGTCGGCAGAAAATCTTGTCGCGAAAACCATGACGCCATCGGCAA
>CAYGNB010000113.1:0-2365 GCA_964351135.1 uncultured Rhodobacterales bacterium
GGCCGCGCCGATCAGCACCGACACCAATCCTTGCCCGCCAGAGCCGACCCAGCCCCGGTGTTCCGGCCGCATCTCGTCGCGCGTCTCGCCCTTGCCGGGATGGTGCAGGCAGCGCATCAGGAAGAAGGCCATCAGGCGTTCTCGAGCACGACGCAGCCCGCTCCTGTCATCGAGGCCGGAACGAAGTAGTGCTTGTGCAGAGTGCTGACATCGCGGTTCATCGCGGCGCGCATGACCAGCCACATGATCAGTTCGGCCCCTTCCGATCCGAAGGTTTCCACGTAATCCTCGCGGCTCATGTTGCGCCAGCGTTCGGGGTCGGACCCGATCGTGTCGAGCCATTGCCGGTCGGCCTCGGGGTTCAGGAACCCCGCGCGCTTGCCCTGCAGTTGATGCGACAGCCCGCCGGTGCCCATGACGACGACGCGGTCGTCGCCCGGAAAGCTCTCGATGGCGCGGCGCAGCACCTTGCCCATTTCCCAGCACCGCTGCGGTGTCGGGATCGGGAACTGGATGGTGTTGACCCAGATCGGCAGCACCTTTACGGGCCATTCGCCACCTTCTTCGGGGCGGCCGCAGAACAGTTCCATCGGTACCTGAAGGCCGTGGTCGACCTCGATCTCGCGGCAGATCAGGGGGTCGAAATGGTTCTCGACAAGCTGGTCGACGAAATGCCAGCCTAGGTCCTCGGCCCCCTTGAAGGGCGGAATGCTGCGCGGTCCCCAGCCTTCGTCCACCGGGGCATAGCTGTCGGCCACGCCCACGGCAAAGGTCGGCACCCGGTCGAGGAAGAAACTGTTGCCGTGATCGTTGAAAATAACCACCGCCACGTCGGGGCGCTGGTCGCGCATCCATTTCTGCGCGTAATCATACCCGTCGAAAAACGGCTTCCAGTCGCTGCCACCCGCGAGGCCGCGATCCAGCGCAACCCCGATCGAAGGAACATGGCTGGTGCCCAGCCCACCGATGATCTGTGCCATTACTTGCCCAGCCTTTCTTTCAGAAAATCTTCGTGGCTCATGCCCGCCTGATCGGCGCCGATCTTTGTGATCGGTGTCGGATCGACCGCCGAGATCTTGAGGATGAAGAACAGGTTGCCGCCGAGCCGCACCATTTCGTGCCAGTCGCGCGCGCTCACCGCCGCACGGGTGGCGTCATCGAGCCCGTAGCGACGCAGATAGGCGTCCTCGTCGGCCTTGAAGGCCTCGCGATTGGCCGCCTCGCCGAGCGACATCGCCATCTTGTTCAGCTTGTAGCCCTGCAGGTTGCCGGCACGGTCGAACAGCGGCGTGTCCGGGATGTCCGTGCCTGCGTCAGTTGGCTTGGCCATGGGCGAACTCCTTCTGGTTCAGCCAGCCGGTGATGGCGGCCAGCGTTTCGTCGGATTTTTCCAGCGGCAGGAAATGACCCGCCCCCTCGATCACCTGCAATTCGGCATTGGGCGCCATGGCGAGGATCTCGCGATGCTGTGCCGGCGGCGACCAGCTGTCGTCGCTGCCCACCAGCAGCAGGATCGGGCAGGTGATGTCGGGCAGATAGGTGCTGGCGTCGGGCCGTCCGATCAGGGCGTGGATCTGGCGTTCGTGAATATCGGCGTCGTGTCGCAGCACCATGTCGCGCAGCACCTGCATCAGTGCCGCATCGCCCCGCCGGTGCGCGGCGACCATCGGGGGCAACCAGTCGTCGGCAAGCTTCTCCATACTGTCATGCGCCAGAGCGATCCGGGCGCGGCGCTTGGGCAGTTCGGCGTCGGTTCCGCCATTGTGCCCGGTGCTGACGAGCACGAGACCCCGAACACGATCCGGCGCCTGCCGGGCCATCTCCATCGCGACGCGGCCACCCATCGAATGGCCGACGGCGACGAAATCGCCCTGGACCTGCCGCAAGAGCCCGGCGGCCATCGCGGCGATGCTGTCGTCGCGGGTCAGGTCGGCCATCACCGTGGGCAGGCGAAGCCGGTCAGCCAGCGCCTGCCACACCACCGCATCCGACAGCAGGCCGGGGATCAGGACGACATGGGTCATGCCATCAGCTCCTGCGCCACTGCGGGCGTGACCGGAGTTCCGGAGGACAGGAGTTTGCGGCTGCGCATATGGACCTTGGCGTTGTTCACTGTCTCGACGGCGGTCAGATGGTCGTCGGCGTCAAATCGCAGCACGACATGGTCGCTTACCGCTTCGGCCCTGTCCTCGGGCTGGGCGAGCCCCGCGATCTGCAGCTTGTAGTCGGCCTGGTCGGACCAGAACCACGGCAATGCGGTGTAGGCGCCCGCATCCTTGCCCGTCAGCCGCGCGGCGATATGGCGGGCGTGATCGGTTGCGGCCTGCACGCTTTCCAGACGGATCCGGCGACCGCTGCGCGCGTC
>CAYGNB010000113.1:2465-9223 GCA_964351135.1 uncultured Rhodobacterales bacterium
ACGGTGCTTTCGCAGGAAAAGATCCGACATCTGCGGCGAGACCGCGCGGGCCATCAGGCGGGGTGCGGCCTCGGCCACGGTAACCGGCAGGCCGAACTTGCGGGCGACGGCGGCGAATTCCAGCCCGATGAAACCGCCGCCGATGACGGCAAAGCGCCGGCCATCCGTTGCACACTGGCGCAGCCGGTCGGCATCGGCCAGCGTGCGCAGGTCCAGCGCGCGGTCCAGCCCCGGAATGGGCGGCCGCAGATTGATGGCGCCGGTCGCCAGGATCAGATGCCCGTATGGCAGCTCTCCGGCGCTGGTGGCGATGCGACGGTTGTCGCGGTCGATGGCGCTGACGGTGGTTTCGGCCAGATAGCGGATCTGCTTGGAGTCGTAGAAGCTCGCCGCGCGCAGTTTCAGGGCATCGGGGTTGCCGTCCTGCATATAGGCCTTGGACAGCGGGGGACGCTGATAGGGCAGGCCGGGTTCGTCCCCGATCAGGGTCAGTTCGCCCTCATACCCTGCCTGGCGCAGCGAGGCGGCGGCCTGAAGCCCGCCTTGCCCGGCGCCGACGATGACGATGGGTCCGCTTTCCATCTCAGCCCCCATATCCGCGATTGCCCCGAGCCATGTTCAGAACTGCTCTTCGGGCATGTGGACGATGAGACCGTCCAGCGAGTCCTGGAGCTTGATCTGGCAGGAGAGGCGAGAGTGTTCGCGTACCTCGCTGGCCGCGCCTTCCAGCATGTCGTCCTCGTCTTCATGACGGTCGCCGGTCTTGTCGGCCCAGGCGTCGTCGACATAGCAGTGGCAGGTCGCGCACATCATCGAGCCGCCGCATTCGCCAACGATGCCGTCTATGTCGTTGTCGACAGCGGTCTGCATGACGCTTGCGCCTTCTTCACCGTCGACGGTCGTTTCGGTGCCATCGGCGGCCACATAGGTAACCTTGACCATCTGCTTGTCCTCCTGGTCTCGCGGGTCTTCGGGGCTGGGGTCCTGGGCTCTGCGGGTCAGCCCATGATGACCGGCATGTTGATCGGGCCGCGAAATCCGAAGCCGCGCCATTTGACCGCCGAGGGGTCGGGCAGGCGCATGTTCGGGAACCGCTCGAACAGCGTTGGGGCCATGATCTTGCCGATGGTGCGGCGCGCGGTATGCGAGCCCGCGCAGTGATGCGGACCGTTGCCGAACGCCTGATGCGGGTTCTTGTCGCGGAAGACGACGAACTCTTCTGAATCGGGGCCGAATACGTCTTCGTCGCGGTTGGCCGATGCCTGAATGGTCATCACCGTATCGCCTCTGGGGATATCGTAGCCGCGGATCTCAGTGTCGCGCGTGACCAGCCGCGAACTGGCCTGGATGGGAGCGACCCACCGCACGGCCTCTTCAAACGCCTTGTCCCAGGCCTGCTGCTGCCGGACGTCTTCGAGCTGTTCTGGATTGGACAGCAGCCCGTAGATCAGTGTCGCCAGCGCATCGCGGGGTTCGTTGATGCCGCCACCGATGGCGATCTTGATATTGGCGTAGATCTGGCTCATCGGGATCGGATCGTCGGCGTTGACCATGGCCGAGAAGGCCGAGGCATCGGGTTCGGCGCGCACCCGCTCGACCACCGTATCGAACAGCGCGTTCATCTCGTCATTGGCCCTGTCAGTGACTTCGAAAGGTTCGGGGCGCCATGCAAAATTGCCGGCCCCGTCGATCAGGTTCTGCGACCAGCGCATCATCTGCTCGTCCGTCGCTTCGGGGATACCCAGTATATGCGCCAGAATGCGCGCCGCGATCGGGCCGCAGAGGTCGCTGAAAAGATCCGCGGGCCCTTCCTTGGGCAGCCGGTCGAGATATTCATCGGTCAGCTTCTGATAGAGATCGGCCCAGTTGCATTGTATCGCCTTGGGGGTCAGCGCCGGCATCATCGCCTTGCGTTCGCGCAGATGTTCGGCGCCGTCCTTGCGCATCAACGTATGGGCGCGGAACGCCGGTTGCATCGGCGTGCGCGGATCGTTCGAGCTGAACAATATGGGGTCGTTCTTGACCATTCTGGTGTCAGAAGCCTTCACGAGGAAGGTCCGCTGGACCGACGGAACCCGGATGACCGGTGTTTCTGCCCGCATGCGGCGGTAGATCGGATACGGATCCAGAGTCAGCTGATCGAACGATATGCTGTCATCGATTGGAGCTAGCGGCATGTTTCCCCCCTCTCATTCTTCTTGAAAAGATAGCTTTGAGTCATCTATCTATCAATGTGATGGAATTGATTATGCCAATCAGTAGATTTGATGGAGGTGGGCATGAACAGACCTGCCGTCGACCCGCTCAGTCTTGATTTTGCGACCCTGCGGACGCTTTGCACGGTCCATGATACCGGATCATTCACGGCGGCCGCCGAAACGATCGGCGTGAACCAGTCTGCCATCAGCTATACGATGGAACGTCTGCGCGGGGCGTTTCACGATCCGCTTTTCGTGCGCGAGAAGGGGCAGCAGATTGCCACCACCCGTTGCCAGCACATCATCGCGCAGGTGCGTCCGATGCTGGCCGCGCTGGACCGGCTGGCGCGGCCAGAGGATTTCGACCCGGCCCGGGCCAACCAGAGACTGACGCTGGCCTGCAACTTCTATGAACGGCTGCTGATCGTTCCGCTATTGGTCCGGGAACTGCGCCGCCAGGCGCCGGGCATCGAACTGGTGGTGATGAACTCGCGCGGCACCGGGCTCGAACGGATGCTGCGGGGTGATTACGACATGCTGATCGGGCCGCGCCCGACCGTGCAAAGCGGCATCTATCTCAGCCGTCTCTGCCGCGAGGATTACGTGTGCATGATGGACCCCGCCCATCCGAAGGCGGACGGACCGCTCAGTCTGGACGATTATCTGGCGCTGGATCTGATCGACATCACCTATGAAGGGAACTGGGTCTCGCCCTACATCACCGAACTGCAATCGTTGGGGCACCGGTTTCGCCCGGCACTGATGGTGCCCAGCCCGGCCGGAGTGTCGCGACTGGTGCGGGGATCGACCCTTGTCGCGACCGTTCCGCGCCGGCTTGCCCATGCCATGGGTGCCGGGCTCCGCATCCTGGATTGTCCGGTCCCCGGCAATTTCGACATCACGCTGCTGTGGCCGCCCCGGTTTCACGCCGACGCCATGCATCAATGGGTGCGCGGTGTTCTTGTTGGGCTCCGGCGTGAAATGGGCGGCGGCATCGAACCGCCGCCGGGTTGAACCATGTGGCCGAACGACAGGTCTACTGCATCATCTGGCTGGGCAGGAACAGCGAAAGCTGCGGAAACGCGACCAGGATTGCAAGCGTCAGCAGCATGGCCACCCAGAATGGCATCACCCCTCGGAAAATCTTGCCGAGCGGAACCTTGGGCGCGACTGATTTGACGATAAAGACATTGATCCCCACCGGCGGCGAAATCAGGCCCATTTCGAGCGTCAACACGACCAGCACACCGAACCAGATCAGGTCGATTCCGAGAGCCGTCACGATCGGGACAAAGATCGGCAGCGTCAGCACCAGCATGGCGAACCCTTCCAGGAACGCGCCCAACACCATGTAGATCAGCAGGATGAAGATCAGCGTCCCGATCATTCCCAGATTTTGCGAGATCAGAACCTCGCGGACGAAATCCGGGATGTGGCTCAGCGCCAGGAACGGGTTGAAGATATGTGCCGCAATCAGGATCAGCATGACGGCGGCGGTGGTGACGATGCTGTCGCGCGATGCCTGCCAGAGCTGTCCGAGAGTCAGGGACCGGGTGGCAAAACCGGCCAGGATCACCGCGCCCGCGCCGACGCCGGCCGCCTCGACCGGTGAAAACAGCCCGCCATAGATGCCGCCAATGGTCAGCAGAGTCAGCACGATGATCGGCAGGGCATTCATGATCGCGCGGACCTTCTCCGACAGGGTGGTCGACGGCCCGCGCGGTCCCATCCTGGGCTGGATCAGGCACAGCACCCAGATGGTCAGGAGGAACATGGTCAGCAGGAGAAGACCGGGCAGGACGCCGGCGAGAAACAGCCGGCCGATGCTTTGTTCCGACAGGATGGCATAGATCACGAAACCGGTGGATGGCGGGATCAGGATGCCGAGTGTACCGCCCGCGGCGACAACACCCGTGGACAGCCGCGGGTCATAGTCGTAGCGGTCCATTTCCGACAGCGAGACCTTGCCCATGGTCAGGGCAGAGGCGACCGAGGACCCGGACAGCGCCGCAAAGCCGCCGCAGCCGATGACGGTGGCCGCCGCCAGCCCGCCGCGCACCTGCCCGATGATGGCATAGGCGGCCTCGTAGAGCCGGCGGCTCATACCGGTGATGCTGGCGACATTGCCCATCAGGATGAACAGGGGAATGACGATCAGTTCGGCATTCGATGCCAGCGTGAAGGCCTCGGATGACAGCAGCCCGATTGCGGCATTCAGGCCGTTCAGCAGCCAGATGCCGACAAAGCCGATCAGGAACATGGCGAAGGCAACGGGAATGCGCAGGGCCAGCAGGATCAGCAGCAGCGAGATTCCGGTCAGGGCTATGGCGACGGGGCTCATTCGAACGACCTTGTGACGTGGTCCGATTTTCCGGCGAGAACGAACTCGACCGCGCGCAGCAGGAGCGCCAGCCCGGTCACCAGTACCAAGCCCGCCAGCAGTAGCTGGACCCAGGCCAGCGGCAGGCCCAGCAGGTTGGTGCGCAGGTTCAGCATCGTGCTGAGCTGCGCCGATTTGATCACGGCGTACCCCATGGTCAGGAAAATCACGCTGCCCAGGAGATCGATTGCAATGTCGATCAGCAGGTTCAGACGGCGTGAGAAATAACGTTCGAAGAGATCGACACTGATATGTCCCCCCATCTTGTCGCACAGGGCCATGCCACCGAAGACGACGACCACAAACGCCATGGTACTCAGATCCTGCGAGCCATAAAGCGGCTTGCCGAACGACCGGCCGACCACATCGACCAGCACGGTGGCGACAACGAACAGCAGCGCCACGGTTCCCAGCCATGCGGACAGGCCGATCAGCCTGTCCGTCACCGTCCTCAGCGTCGACAGCATGGTCATTCGCCCCGCATTGCCGCCAGGGTGGCCTCTCCGCTGGCTGCCGCGACATAGGCGTCGGTTACCGGGGCCAGCGCCTCGGCAAAGGCTGCCGCCTCTTCGTCCGTCAGATCGATTACTACGTTGCGGTCATCGGCGCGGGCGGCTTCCGTTGCGGCGTTGGCGGTCACCAGCCAGGCTTCCTCGGCCGATTTCGACAGTTCTTCGCCGGCAATGGCGTCGACCGCGGCCTTGCCCTCGTCGGACAGGCCGTCATAAACGCCCTGGTTCATGACCACGTAGAAAATGAGCCGGCCAAGGTTCGCGCCGAGCGTGTAGCTGTCGGCGACCTCGTCCAGCTTGAAATCGGACAGGGTCGAGGCACCCGAGATCGCGCCGTCGATCAGGCCGGTCTGCAGGCCGTTATAGACCTGTGTCATGGGCATTTGCACCGGCGTCGCACCAAGCGCCTCGATGGCCTCGCCGGCCGAGGCTCCGGCCACGCGGATCTTCAGGCCCTTCAAGTCGTCGAGGGTCCTGATCTCGGCCGATTTCATGATGAAGATATTCGGTTCGGAACCCCAGAGCGCCAGGGCCTTGGTGCCTGGAAACTCACCCGAGAGATGATCGTCGAACGCTCGCAGCAGCGCCGGATAGGCCGGTTGGTCCAGCGGCAGCGCGTCGGGCATTTCGATGATCATGGTTTTCGGAAACTGCGATGAGGTATAGCCGGGCAGGCCCCAGGCGATGTCTGCGACGCCCTGAACCACGCGGACATACTGATCTGCCGGGCCCGAGCCGAGTTCGCCGCCGTGATAGCCGCGCACCGTCAACGCGCCATCGGTGGCGGCGCTGAGACTGTCGTTCAGCTTGTCGATCACCGACGCGGTGATGGTGTGGGTCGGCGCCGAGAAGTTGGCGAATTTCAGTTCCTGCGCCTCGGCCGAAAGCGGAAGCGCGATGGCCGTCGCGAGGCCGGCGGCGAAAGTCAGATCGCGAATTGTCTGCATGTTGGTTTCCTCCCAGATTATCCGTATGCGGTTCGGCACCCCTGCGTGCGTTACTCCGCGATTACGAAAGGTAACCTAGTCGGCGCCTGTAGGCACAGTATATTCAAATACGCCACGATAACATAAAATTTGCCTATAGCGGTCTTGGCGTTTGGTTCCGTGAATCTTATTGGGGATCGTTGGCGGTCTCGGGTGCGAGGCATTTCGATATCGTTATTAAATAAATAATATCAATTATTTAAGTTCAATTATTTTGCCCTGTTGGCGTCAATATTTTGCCAGAGGGATCGTGCGCAGCAACTGCTATCTATAGAAATTCAGAGTATCGTTCGCAGGTACCGGGGATTGCCCCGAACCCTCTGCAGGCGCTATGGCGCATGTCATGCGGGCCGACCGGCCCCGCCGGAAATCGAGGGAATGCAATGATCGAAGGGCTTGTCGTTGCGATGATCGCGTTTGCCCTGGGCGGTATCCTCAAGGGGGCCATCGGGGCAGGAACGCCGGTTATCGTCATCCCGCTGATGTCGATCTATTTCGATGTTCCCTATGCGGTGTCGGTGTTTGTGCTGCCGGCGCTGCTGTCGAACCTGTGGCAGGGCTGGCAGTATCGGTCCGCTCTGTTGGACCGTGGATTTGTCATCCGGCTCGCGCTGGGCGCGGCGACCGGGGCGCTGGTTGGATCGATCCTGCTGGCATCGCTGCCGTCGGACATCCTGTCGAT
>CAYGNB010000114.1:0-6757 GCA_964351135.1 uncultured Rhodobacterales bacterium
GGGTCTGGTGGCGCAAGAGCTGGCTGTCGATGAACTGGTCCAGAGACAGGCGCAGATCGTTGGCCAGAACCAGCCGGATCACCCCCAGCGCGGCGCGGCGCAGCGCGAACGGATCTTTCGATCCGGTGGGTTTCTCGTCGATGGCCCAGAACCCGGTCAGCGTATCGAGCTTGTCGGCCAGTGCCACCGTTACCGACACCGGATTGGTCGGAACGTCGTCGGACGGGCCCAGCGGCGAATAATGGTCCTGCGCGGCCTGCGCGACCTCGGCCGGGTGGCCGGCATGTTCGGCGTAGTACCGGCCCATCAGGCCCTGCAATTCGGGGAATTCATAGACCATTTCGGACGACAGGTCGGCCTTGGCCCAGCGCGCGGCGCGCTCAGTCAGTTCCGGGTCGGCCCCGCAGCCGGGCGCCAGTTCACGCGCCAGCGCGGCGATGCGGCGAATGCGGTCGCCCTGGCTGCCTAGCTTGTTGTGGAAGGTCACGTTTTCCAGCGCATCAAGCCAGGCCTGACCGCCGGTCGAGGCCACGCGAATGTCGTTTTCCCAGAAGAACTTCGCATCCGACAGCCGCGCGAACAGCACCTTGCGGTTCCCCGCCAGTATGGTCGCGCCGTCATCCGAGGTATCCCGGTTGGCGACGGTGACGAATTTCTCGATCCGCCCGGTCTTGGGGTTACGCACCGAAAAGAACTTCTGGTGTTCGCGCATCGAGGTCTGCAGCACCTCGGGCGGCAGTGACAGAAAATCTGGCGCGATATCGCCCATCAGGGCGACGGGCCATTCCACCAGCCCGGCGACCTCGGCCAGCAGGCTATTGTCGTCGACCAGTTCCATCCCGGCGGCAAAGGCCAGGTTACCGGCATCGGCACGGATATGCTCGGCACGAACCTCGGGCGACAGAATGACCTTGGCCGCGCGCAGCTTGGCCTCGTAATCCTCGAACGAGGTGACCGAGAACCGCCCCGGTGCCATGAAACGATGGCCTTCGGTCGTGTCGCCCGCCGCGATGCCATCCACCGACATCGGAACGATCCGGGCACCGCTTTCATCGGTAAGAATGCACAGGATCGAATGCAGGGGGCGCACCCAGCGCAGGCTGCCCGCGCCCCAGCGCATCGATTTGGGCCAGGGAAAACCGCGGATCACGGAGTCGAGCACCTCGGCCACGATCTGTTCGGCCGGGCGTCCGGGTTTTTCGATCGTGGCGAACCAGACCGCGCCCTTGGGGGTGTCGCGCTCCTCCAGCGCCTCGCGCGGGATGCCGGCCCCGCGCAGGAACCCTTCGATGGCCTTGTCCGGCGCGCCGACCTTGGGGCCCTTGCGTTCCTCGCGGATGGTCGGGCTTTCGGCCAGCAGCCCCTGCACCGTCAGCGTCAGGCGGCGGGGCGTGGTAAAGGCGGCGGCGCCCGCATAGGTCAGACCGGCTTCGACCAGCCCGTCGGTCATGCGCTTCTTCAGGTCCTCACCGGCGCGCGCCTGCATGCGGGCGGGGATCTCTTCGGAAAAGAGTTCGATCAGCAGATCGGGCATCGCGGCCACCTTCAGAAATTGACGATGGCCTGTATGACGATGGTGTTGGCGAGGTCAACCGGGAATGCCATCGACACAGCCGCGCGTATCGGGCGCGGTGGCGGGCAATTTTCCGGTTTGTGGCCTCAGCCGACTTTTCACAGTTGACTCGACCGGGGGGCGTCTGAATATTGCACCACACGTCAGGGGAGTCCCGCCAAGGGGACTGAGAGGCTGACAGGGGGAAACCCCGGTGACGCGACCCTTTGAACCTGACCCAGTTGATGCTGGCGTAGGAAGACCGAAGGGTATCTCCGCGAACCTCTGAATGGCGAGGGCGGTCCTTTCGGACCGCAGACAATCGTCGGCGCGCGTTGCGCCGGGGTTGATCCGGTCCCTTTCTGCCAAAGGCTTCACTTGGGTCTCATCGCGAGAGGAGACCGAAATGAAAGACACAATCCCCACCATCACCACGGGCGCCCTGCCTGCGTCGCGCAAGACCTATGTCACCGGCGAAACCCACGACATCCGGGTGCCGATGCGCGAAATCGTGGTGACCGGCGAAGCGCCGCTCAGCCTCTATGACAGCTCCGGTCCCTATACCGATCCCGCCGCGCAGATCGACATCGCGACCGGCCTGCCCGAGGTGCGTGGCGGTTGGCTGCAGCAGCGCGGGGACGTGGAAACATATGACGGCCGCAGCATTACCGACGCGGATAACGGGTTTGCATCGGGGGACCGGCTGACGCCTGCATTCCCGGTTCAGCCCGCACCGCTGCGCGCCGTGGACGACCGCGCCGTGACCCAGCTCGCCTATGCCAGGGCCGGCATCGTCACGCCCGAGATGGAATTTGTCGCGATCCGCGAAAACGAAGGCCGGATGGAAGCCCACAGCCGCGACGGCGAAGCCTATGGCGCCGAGTTGCCCGATCTGGTGACGCCGGAATTCGTTCGTGCCGAGATTGCAGCAGGTCGCGCGATCATCCCCGCCAACATCAACCACCGCGAACTGGAACCGATGATCATCGGGCGCAATTTCAAGGTGAAGATCAACGCCAATATCGGCAACTCCGCCGTCACCTCCTCGATGGAGGAAGAGGTGGAGAAAATGGTCTGGGCAATCCGCTGGGGCGCGGACACGGTGATGGACCTGTCGACCGGGCGCAACATCCACAACATCCGCGACTGGATCATCCGCAACGCGCCGGTGCCGATCGGAACTGTGCCGCTCTATCAGGCGCTCGAAAAGGTCGGCGGAATCGCCGAAGACCTTACGTGGGAGGTGTTCCGCGACACGCTGATCGAACAGGCCGAACAGGGGGTGGATTACTTCACCATTCACGCGGGCGTGCGGCTGCACATGATCCCGATGACCGCGAAACGTGTGACAGGCATCGTGTCGCGGGGCGGCTCGATCATGGCGAAATGGTGTCTGCACCATCATCGCGAAAGCTTCCTCTACGAGCATTTCGAGGAGATCTGCGACATCTGCCGCCGCTACGACGTGTCGTTCTCGCTGGGTGACGGGTTGCGGCCCGGATCAATCGCCGACGCCAATGACGAGGCGCAATTCGCCGAGTTGCGCACATTGGGCGAACTGACCCAGATCGCCTGGGCAAAGGATTGCCAGGTGATGATCGAGGGCCCCGGCCATGTGCCGATGCACAAGATCAAGGCCAATATGGACGAGCAACTGAAGCACTGCCACGAGGCGCCCTTCTACACGCTTGGGCCGCTCACGACCGACATCGCGCCGGGCTATGACCACATCACCTCGGCCATCGGGGCGGCGATGATCGGCTGGTTCGGCACCGCGATGCTTTGTTACGTCACACCCAAGGAACATCTGGGCCTGCCCGACCGCGACGACGTGAAAACCGGGGTTATCACCTACAAGCTCGCCGCTCATGCCGCCGATCTGGCCAAGGGTCATCCGGGCGCCCAACGGCGCGACGACGCGATCAGCCGGGCACGGTTCGAGTTCCGCTGGGAGGACCAGTTCAACCTCGGTCTCGACCCGGATACGGCGCGCGAGATGCATGACGAAACCATGCCGAAAGAGGCGCACAAGGTGGCGCATTTCTGTTCGATGTGCGGGCCGAAATTCTGCTCCATGCGGATTTCGCACGACATTCGCGCCGAAGCGGAAAAACAGCAGGGCATGGAGGCGATGGCGGCGAAGTTCCGCGAAGGGGGCGAACTCTACGTCCCGGCGACAGAGCCGGCGGAATGATCTCGGTTCTGGGAACAGGCGTGGCGGGGCTTTGCTCCGCCACGGCCCTCGCCGAGGCGGGGTTCGAGGTCGAGGTGATCGCGCCCCCCGACGCCCCGCCGCCCGCGTCGTGGCTGGCGGGCGGGATGCTTGCGCCCTTTTGCGAGGGCGAAAGCGCCCCCGACCTGATCGTGACGCGCGGGCAGGCGGCGGTGGACTGGTGGGTGTCGCATGTTCCGCATGTCGAACGCCGCGGCACCCTGGTGCTGGCGCCCGCGCGCGATGCGGCGGAACTGGACCGGTTCGCACGTGCCACGCAAGCCCACCGCTGGGTTGCGCCGGACGAACTGGAGCCCGATCTGTCGGGCCGGTTCGCGCGCGGGCTGTTTTACGAGACCGAGGCGCACATGAACCCGCGCAGGGCGCTTGCCGCGCTGCATCAGGCGTTGCTGTCGCGCGGGGTGCCCTTCCACGAGGGGCAGCCGCGCGGTCAAATCGTCGATTGCCGCGGCCTCGGCGCGGCGCGGGCGCTGCCGGATCTGCGGGCCGTGCGTGGCGAAATGGTGGACGTTTACGCCCCCGACGTAACGCTGTCGCGGACCGTGCGCCTGCTGCACCCGCGTTTCCCGTGCTACATCGTACCCCGCAGTCAGGGCCGTTACATGATCGGCGCAACGATGGTGGAAAGCCACCACAGCGGTCCGATCACCGCGCGCGCCCTGATGGAGCTGCTTTCGGCGGCCTATACGGTTCATCCCGGCTTTGCCGAGGCTGAGATAATCGCCACCGGCGCCGGGCTGCGACCGTCCTTTCCCGACAACATACCCGCCATCCGCCGCGTGGGCGACACGATCCACGTGAACGGCATGTATCGCCACGGATTCCTGATGGCCCCGGTGCTGGCAATGGATCTGGCCCGGATGATGACAGAGGAGACGACCCATGCGCATTGAACTCAACGGCACCCCGATCGACACCGGCGCCGAAACGCTCGCGACGCTGATTCTTGAACAGGGCTTTGATGCGGCCTCGGTCGCCACGGCGCTCGACGGACAATTCGTGCCCCGCTCCGCACGAGGGGCCGCACCGCTTTCGCAGGGCGCGAAGGTCGAAGTTCTCTCACCGATGCAGGGGGGCTGAGCGATGTTCTACGGCGTCGAGTTGAACAGCCGGCTGATGCTCGGCACCGCGCAATACCCATCGCCGCGGGTGCTGCGCGACGCGATTGCCGCCTCGGAAACCGAAATCATCACCGTTTCGCTGCGCCGCGAAGGGCACGGGGGGACGGCGTTTCGCGAGATCCTGCAGGACAGCGGTTGCCGCATCCTGCCCAACACCGCCGGCTGTCACACGGTGCGCGAGGCAGTGACCACCGCGCAGATGGCGCGCGAACTGTTCGGCACAACCTGGATCAAGCTCGAAGTGATCGGCCACGCGGACACGTTGCAACCCGACCCTTTCGCGCTGGTCGAGGCCGCCCGCATCCTGAGCGCGGACGGGTTCGAGGTCTTTCCTTATACGACCGAGGATCTGATCGTGGGCGAAAAGCTAATCGAGGCGGGATGCCGGGTGCTGATGCCCTGGGGCGCCCCCATCGGATCGGGGCAGGGCCTGCGCAATATCGACGGGCTGCGGTCGCTGCGCGCTTACTTCCCCGACATCCCGCTCGTGATCGACGCCGGGATCGGCGCACCGTCGCAGGCGGCGCAGGCGATGGAAATGGGGTTCGACGCGGTCCTGCTGAACACTGCCGTCGCCAAGGCGCTTGATCCCGTCGGCATGGCCCGTGCCTTCGGGCAGGCGGTAACGGCGGGGCGGCTGGCCCATGATGCCGGACTGATGCCCAAACGCGATATGGCGCAGGCCTCGACCCCGATTTTCGGCATGGCAGAACTGGCATGACGGCGCTCGATCCCTTTTACCTCATCGTCGGTCATGTGGCGCGGCTCGAACTGCTGGTTCCCCATGGCGTCAGGCTCGTACAGCTGCGGATCAAGGACCAACCCGAGCAGGAAATCCGCCGCCAGGTCGCCCGCGCCCGCGATTTTTGCGCGGTTCACAAGGCGCAGCTGGTCGTGAACGATTACTGGGAAATCGCGCTCGATCTGCGTTGCAATTTCGTTCACCTCGGGCAGGAGGACATGGACAAAGCGGATTTCGCCGCGCTCCGGCGGGCGGGTATCCGGTTCGGCCTGTCCACCCATGACGACGCGGAACTGGATCGCGCCCTGGCCTGCGATCCGGCCTATGTCGCGCTGGGGCCGGTCTATCCGACACTGCTGAAACAGATGAAATGGGGGCCGCAGGGGCTCGACCGGGTGCGGGACTGGAAGGCACGCGCGGGCGCCACCCCGCTGGTCGGCATTGGCGGCCTGACGCCCGACCGCCTGCCCGACCTCTTTGCCGCAGGGGCGGATTGCGCCGCTGTCGTGACCGACATCCAGCAGGCGAACGCCCCAGAAACACGGTGCTGCGAATGGATCGCGGCGACGCGGGAGTATGTGCGATGAACCGCTATGCACGACAGGTCTGCCTGCCCGAGATAGGCATCGACGGGCAGGCGAAACTCGCCGCAGCCCGCGTGCTTGTCGTCGGCGCCGGTGGTTTGGGGGCCGCGCTACTGCCGCTGCTGACGGGGGCGGGCATCGGCTATCTGCGCATCATCGACCCGGACGTGGTGGAAGAGAGCAACCTCCACCGCCAGACGCTCTTTCGCATGTCCGATCTGGGCCGCGCCAAGGCCGAGGTAGCCGCGGAAACGCTGACCGGACTCAACCCTGACTGTGAAATCTCGCCACTCGTCAAGCGTCTCGATCCGGTCTCGGCGCGCAGTGAGCTGTCCAGTATCGACCTGGTGATCGACGCCGCCGACAGTTTCGCCGTGACCTATGCGCTCTCCGATCTCTGCCGCGCCACCGGCAAACCGCTTATCAGTGCCTCGGTGTTGGCACGGCAGGGCTATGTCGGCGGGTTCTGCGGCAGCGCGCCAAGCCTGCGCGCGGTCTTCCCCGACCTGCCCGACAGGCTGGGCA
>CAYGNB010000114.1:6857-9028 GCA_964351135.1 uncultured Rhodobacterales bacterium
GGCGGCATGGATTCGAGCGGTGGCGCCGGCCTGTTGCGCGACTGCGCCACAGCGGCGGAAGTCGGGGTAGAGGCGCGTGTCGCGGTCACGGCGGTCACCGCGCAGAACGACCGGGCCGTGACCGCCATCCACCCGGTTCCGCCCGATGTGGTCACCGCCCAGATCGCAGCAGCGGAGGAGGTCGCCGCGATCAAGATCGGAATGCTCTGCTCGGCCCGGATCGTCGATGCGGTGGCGGCCGCCCTGCCCCGCGCGCCGCGTGTGCTCGATCCGGTGCTGAAATCCAGTTCGGGGCGCGATCTTCTCGATGCCGAGGGGATCGACCTGCTTGTGGAGCGTCTGTTGCCGGCAACAGATCTGCTCACCCCGAACCTGCCCGAACTCGCGGTGCTCGCGCGCCATCTCGGGGTGGCCGCAGCGGATGAAACCGCCTGTGTCGAGGCCCTGTTCGCACGCGGCTGCGGCGCGGTTCTGGTCAAGGGCGGGCACGCCGCACCGACGCCCGTCAGCGAAGACAGGCTTTATGTCTCGGGTGCCCCGCCTGCCCGTTTCTCAAGGCCGCGGATCGGCGTCGAATTGCGGGGCACGGGCTGCTTTCTGGCCAGCGCCATCGCGACACAGCTGTCCTGCGGAAATGATCTGCACGGGTCGATAGATGCTGCCAAAGACCTGTTGCACGCCCGTTTCCAGCGCGCTGCGGCAGGGGGCGCCAACCGCGTCAGTCAGGCGTCCACAACCGTCCCGGTCTAGACCGGAAGCTCGTTTTCCTTGACCGGATCAGCCTCGGGCGCGGGGGCGGCGAGTGCGGCCAGCCAGGTTCGGATGCCGTCCAGCGCCTCGGGTTCGTCAAGGAACGGGACATGGCCACGGTCAGGAACCTCGGCGCGAATCATGTCGGGACGGCGGCGCTGCATTTCATCGGCAGTCTCACGGGACAGAACGTCGGAATTCGCGCCCCGGATCAGCGCGAGCGGCAGACCGGCACAGGCGTCGAACAGCGGCCACAGGTCGACCGCCGGTGCGGCCATCGCCACATCCATCGCCTGACGCAGCGCCGGGTCATACGTCAGGCCCACGCGGCCTTTCTCCTGCACGTAGTGGCGCACCGCCTCCTCTGCCCAGCGGGACGCGGGCACGTTGGCGAAACCCGGCATCGCGCGCGGCAACCGGTCGGCCACCTCTTCGAGCGTGGCGACCTCGGGCGCGAGCCCCACATAAGCGCCGATGCGTTCGAGCCCGGCGCGCTCCAGCGCCGGACCAACGTCGCTGAAACAGAGGCCAAGCAACCTGGGCCTTGCCATCGCGGCGATCATCAGGCCGATCAGCCCGCCGCGCGAGGCTCCGATCACCGCGGCTTGCGGCAGGTTCAGGTGATCCATCAGGGCAATGACGTCCTGGGTTTCCTGCGGGACGGTATAGCTTTCCCAGCCGGTCCAGTCCGACCCGCCGCGCCCGCGGGAATCGAGACGGATCAGCCGGCAGCCGGTCAGGTGCGGGGCGAGATAGTCGAAATCATGCCCGTCCCGCGTCAGCCCGGCGAGCGTCAGCACGGGCAGGCCTTCGCCCTCGTCGCGATAGGAAAGGCGCGCGCCATCGGCGGCGTGGAAATCCTTGCGCATCCGTTTCCTCCCTCGCGGCGGCGCTGCTGGCGGTTCGGCGGGCGGCAGTTTCTCGCACCACTGCCTGCTGAACCGTCATTCGATTGCAAACAGATCGCCTCTGCAAGGCACCGTCAAGAGGCGCGATCCCCCTGTGTAGCGCGAAAAAAATGCTGGCAGAAAAACGAAAGAAATGTGTCAGCAGATTTTGGGTTCATCAGTCCGGTCGGGGCTTGGGTGGGAATGGCGTAACCGTTGTCTCCGGGTAGCATCATCTGGCCCGGCGTACCCGATAAGCTCCGTCATTCCACCCAAGATACGTGCAGCTCGTGGCTTTTACGCCAATAAAATACTTGAATTTTTTATTTTATTATCATACACTTAGGAAAAGCGCCTGCTCTTTTCACGCTCTGTGCCTGTCGCCGTATCCCGACGCCATCGAAACCCCGACTTTCGCGTCGGATGAAAAATGCAACAATCGGGGTTGCATTGCCCGAATGCCGGGGATACATGCAGGGCCTCAGTGGACCGATAGCTCAGCTGGATAGAGTACTTGACTACGAATCAAGGGGT
>CAYGNB010000115.1:0-4255 GCA_964351135.1 uncultured Rhodobacterales bacterium
GCGGCAATACCAATGGCGAGGACGCGCTCTACGATCAAGCGGTGCAGGTGGTGATCAACGACCGCAAGTGCTCGACCTCCTACATCCAGCGCAAGCTGGCGATCGGCTATAACAAGGCCGCCCGCCTGGTCGAGCAGATGGAGGAGCAGGGGCTCGTGTCCGCGGCCAACCACGTCGGCAAACGCGAGATCCTGGTGCCCGAACCGCAATAGGACCGGTGCGAGGCAACCCGGATCTGAAGGAGGAAGAGGTCGGTTTAACGGACAAAACGGACCTTGGCCTGCTCGCGCATCACCAGACTTGGATTGTCGGCTTCTTACGTTCGGAATTCGGGGCCTCTTTCACCGACAACCAAGTTTCCTTGGTATCTATGCCGGTTCCCAAAGCTCTATAGGGTTTCCTTCGGGGTCATGGATGCGCGAGAACCGACCAACTCCGTCCATGCGAACGATGTCACTGCTTTCAATACCTGCCGCATTTAGCTCTTCAAGAGCTGTATCGAGGTTCTCGACGCGGAAATTTAGCATAAACGATTGATTCTTTGGGAAATAGTCAGTGTCATGAGCAAACGGCGAGAAAACCGTAACACCTGCATCAGTAATCCAAGGCATCATTTTCTCGTCAGTCGGAGCCGGATCAATCCCAAGGTGGGCCTGATACCAATCAGTCAAGGCTTTGGGGTCTTTGGACCTAAAGAATATCCCGCCAATTCCAAGCACTTTGACCATGCCACTCTCCAGTTTTAATGGGTCTGTTTGGGTCCTTCCAGTTGAGCAGAAAAACCAAAATTGAGCAAATCAGTGAAATAGGGTCCGGACCGCCTTGGGCTCCAAGCAATCGCCCGTCTCCGCTGCCCTGAAACGGTGTGTGGGACGGAAAGGGCACGCCCTCATGTGGCTATGAATCAAGAGGGCCAACAAGTGATGCGAGGGACCGCCGACGCTGTACACCAACCTTCCCGCACCGAGTGGTTCAGCCGATGCGGCCGCCCGCGTCCCCGATCTGGCCGCGATGCAGCAGCAGGTGATCCAGCAATACACAGGCCATCATCGCTTCGCCCACCGGGACCGCGCGGATGCCGACGCAGGGATCGTGCCGGCCCTTGGTGACGATCTCGGTCGCCTCGCCGGATTTCGTGATCGTCTTGCGCGGGCGCAGGATCGACGATGTGGGCTTGACCGCGAACCGCACCACGATGTCCTGCCCGGTCGAAATGCCGCCCAGAATGCCGCCGGCATGGTTGCTGGAATAGACCGGGGTGCCGTCATTGCCCATGAAGATCTCGTCGGCGTTGTCCTCGCCGGTGAGCGTTGCCGCAGCCATCCCTTCGCCGATCTCGACACCCTTGACCGCGTTGATCGACATCATCGCCGCCGCCAGATCGGTGTCGAGCTTGCCATAGACCGGCGCGCCCAGCCCAGCGGGGGCGCCGCTGGCCACCAGTTCCACCACCGCGCCGACCGAATTGCCGGACTTGCGCAGCCCGTCCAGATAGCCGGTCCAATCCCCGGCCGCCTGCGCGTCCGGGCACCAGAACGGGTTCTGTTCGATCTGGTCGGCATCGAACCGGGTGCGGTCGATCCGGTGCGGTCCGACCTGCACCATGTAGCCGCGGATCGACAGGCCGGGTGCCAGCATTGCCAGCGCCGCACGCGCCAGTCCGCCCGCTGCGACCCGCGCCGCCGTTTCGCGCGCCGAGGACCGGCCGCCGCCGCGATAGTCGCGGATGCCGTATTTCTGCCAATAGGTGATATCGGCGTGGCCCGGACGGAACTTGTCCATGATGTCCGAGTAATCCTTGGATCGCTGGTCGGTGTTCTCGATCATCAGCTGCACCGGTGTGCCGGTGGTACGGCCTTCGAACACGCCTGACAGGATCTGCACAGCGTCGGGTTCGCGCCGCTGGGTGGTGAACCGGTTCTGCCCCGGTTTGCGCCGGTCCAGCCAGTGCTGGATCGCGGCGGCGTCGATCTCGACCCCCGGCGGGCAGCCGTCCACGGTCGCCCCAAGGGCCGGCCCGTGGCTTTCGCCCCAGGTGGTCACGCGGAAGAGATGGCCGAAACTGTTGAGAGACATGGGCTGGGCTCCTGTTCGTCCGGGCGTTCCTAGCCGTGCGGGCGGGTCGCCTCAAGGGCTTTGACCTTGCACAACGACCGCTGGCCCCTTACAGCGGTTGCCACCTCGGGGAGCCTTCGGGCTGAGACGTGCAATGCGGACCCGTTGAACCTGAACCAGTTAGCACTGGCGGAGGGAAGGACCACGGAGATGACATCCGACCTGACCTGTCGCCGCGAGAGGAAGGATGCCATGAAATATCTTGCACTCGCTGCGGGCATGCTGGGCGCATCGGCAGCTATCGCCGAGACGCCGGAACTGACCGTTTATACCTATGACAGCTTTGTTTCCGACTGGGGGCCGGGCCCGGTGGTCGAAAAGGCGTTCGAGGAAACCTGCGGCTGCGATCTGAAATTCGTGGGGGCGGGCGATGGTGCTGCGCTGCTGGCGCGGGTCAAGCTCGAAGGCGACCGTACTGATGCAGACGTGGTGCTGGGGCTCGACACCAACCTGATCGCGGCGGCGGCAGAAACCGGCCTGTTCGCCGAACACTCGGTCACCGCTGACTACGATATGCCGGTGGACTGGACCGATCCGCATTTCGTTCCCTATGACTGGGGGCTGTTCGCCTTTGTGCACAATGCGGACCGCGATGCGCCCGCGAATTTCCGCGCCCTGGCCGACAGCGACCTCAAGATCGTGATCCAGGACCCCCGGTCGTCCACCCCTGGTCTGGGCCTGCTGCTATGGGTCAAGGCCGCCTATGGCGACGAGGCCAAGGCGATCTGGGAGGGGCTGGCCGATAACATCGTGACGGTGACCAAGGGCTGGTCCGAGGCCTATGGCCTGTTCCTCGAAGGCGAGGCGGACATGGTGCTGTCCTATACCACCTCGCCCGCCTATCATGTGATCGCCGAAGAGGACACCAGCAAGGCGGCGGCCGTATTCGACGAAGGCCACCTGGCGCAGATCGAAGTGGCGGGGGTGCTTGCGTCCTCGGATCAGAAGGACCTGGCCGACGCATTCCTGCAATTCATGGTCACCGATGCGTTCCAGTCGGTGATCCCGACCACCAACTGGATGTATCCGGTGGTGGTGCCCGAGGCCGGATTGCCCGACGGATTCGGTGATCTGCCTGCCCCCGAAAGGGTGTTGCTGGCCCCCGCCGAAGCGGCTGCCGCGATGCGCGAAGAGGCGCTTGCCGAGTGGCTGGACGCGCTGAGCCAGTAAGCGCGGCGCCGGGGCTGGGCGCGGCGGCAGCGGTCGCCGCGCTGATCCTGGGGGCGCTGGTTGCCGTGTTCCTGCGTGCCGAACCCGGCGCGGGGCTGTCTGCGGCGGACTGGGCGGCGGTGCGGTTCACGTTGGTGCAGGCGGCGCTGTCGGCCGTAATCAGCGTGGTGCTGGCGGTGCCGGTCGCTCGCGCGTTGGCGCGGCGGCGCTTTGCCGGACGGCGGGTGCTGATCACGCTGCTGGGCGCGCCCTTTATTTTGCCGGTGATCGTCGCGGTGCTGGGGCTGGTGGCGGTGTTCGGCCGCAGTGGCTGGGTCAACGCGGCGCTGGGCTGGGCCGGGGTCGAACCCGTGTCGATCTATGGGCTGCACGGGGTGGTTCTGGCGCATGTCTTCTTCAATCTGCCGCTAGCCACCCGCCTGATCCTGCAGGGCTGGCAGGAAATCCCCGCCGAACGGTTCCGGCTGGCGGCGCAGCTGGGCGCCGGTCCGCGCGCCATTGGCCGGTTGCTCGAACGGCCGATGCTGGTGCGGGTGGCGCCCGGTGCGCTGGCGGTGATCTTTGCCATCTGCCTGACCAGCTTTGCCGTGGCGCTGACGCTGGGCGGCGGGCCGCGGGCGACCACGATCGAACTGGCGATCTATCAGGCGTTCCATTTCGATTTCGATCTGGCGCGGGCGGCTCTGCTATCCTGTATCCAGATCATCTTGACCGGGGCGGCGGCGCTGGCGGCGTTGCGCGCGGCACGGGGCGAGGGGTTCGGCGCCGGTTTGGGCCGCCCGGTGCGGCGGTGGGATGCCGACCGGACCGGCCTGCGCATTCTCGATACAGTGGTTATCGCGGTCGCGGCCCTGTTTCTCATCTTGCCGCTGGCGGCCGTGGTGCTGCGCGGCCTGCCGGGGCTGTTGGCGCTGCCCGGCGTGGTAGCGGGTGCGGCGCTGACCTCGATTGCCGTGGCCGCAGCCAGCAC
>CAYGNB010000115.1:4355-9021 GCA_964351135.1 uncultured Rhodobacterales bacterium
GTGATTGCGCTGTTTGCCGACACCGAACGGGCCACGTTGCCGCTGCAGGTCTACCGCCTGATGGGGGCCTACCGGATGGAGGCCGCGGCGGGCGCGGCGCTGCTGTTGCTGTTGTTGTCGATGGCGGCGTTCTGGCTGTTGGATCGCGGAGGGCGGTATCATGCTGAGGCTTGAGGCGGTCACGATCCGTAACGACGATTTCACGCTGAGCGCCGATTTCGCCGTCGAACCCGGTCGCCGGGTCGCGGTGATCGGCCCGTCCGGGGCGGGCAAGTCCACGCTGATCGAAGCCATCGCCGGGTTCCGCCCGCCGGAGCGGGGCAAGGTGCTGTGGAACGGGCGTGACATCACCGGTGCCGCACCGGGCGCACGTCCGGTGGCGATGCTGTTTCAGGACGGCAACCTGTTTCCGCATCTCGATCTGGCCGCGAATGTGGGGCTTGGGCTGGACCCCAACCTGCGGCTGGACGACCGGCAACGCAAACAGGTGCGCGAGGCCATTGCGCGGGTCGGGCTGGCGGGGTTGGAGGGGCGGAAACCGGCGGCCCTGTCGGGCGGGCAGCAAAGCCGCGCGGCATTGGCGCGCGTTCTGGTTCAGGGACGGCCGCTGCTGCTGCTCGACGAACCCTTTGCCGCGCTGGGGCCGGCGCTGAAGGCCGAAATGCTGGATCTGGTCGCCGAACTGGTGGCGGAAACGGGCGCCACGCTGCTGATGGTCAGCCACGATCCGGGCGACGCGCGGCGGATTGCCGATCAGGTGATACTGGTCGCCGACGGGCGGGCGGAGCCGCCGCGCGATACAACGGCGCTGCTGGACAATCCGCCTCCGGCGCTGCAAGCCTATCTGGGCGAAACCAGGGCCTGACATGCACCCCAATCCCGTTTTCCACACAGCGACCCGTGCCGAGAATATCGCCTTTGCGCGGCACCGCGCATTCGGCGTCTTGTCGGTCGCCGCGCGGCAGGGGCCGCCGTTGGTATCGCATGTGCCATTTCTGCTGTCCGAAGACGGAGAAAGCGCGGATCTGCATCTGGTGCGGTCGAACCCGATTGCACGGGCGCTTGGCACGCCCTTGCCCGCGCTTCTCGCGGTATCCGGGCCCGATGGCTATGTTTCGCCCGACTGGTACGGCGTGCCCGATCAGGTGCCGACATGGAACTATGTGGCGGTGCACTTGACCGGGACGCTGGAGGCGCGGCCCGCCAATGAGTTGCGGGACTTGCTGGACCGGCAGTCGGCGGCCTTCGAATCCCGGCTGGCGCCGAAACCGCCCTGGACAACGGCCAAGATGGATCCGGCCGCGCTGGATCGCATGATGCGGATGATCGTGCCCTGCCGGCTGCGGGTGAGCGGGATCGACGGAACCTGGAAACTGAACCAGAACAAGCCCGAGGCGGCGCGCATGGGCGCGGCGGATGCCGTGCGGGCGGCCGGGTTCGGCGCGCAGACAGCCGCGCTGGCCGACCTGATGATCAACCCCGACAGGAGGACGCAGGAATGAAGCTCTATCACAGTCCCACATCGCCCTATGTGCGCAAGGTGATGGTTCTGTTGCACGAAACCGGCCAGTTGGACGATGTCGACCCGGTCACGGCGTCACCCTCGCCGCTGGCGCCTGCGGCGGAGCTGCTGGCCAAGAACCCGCTGTCCAAGGTGCCCGCGTTGGAACGCGACGACGGACCGACGCTGTTCGACAGCAGGGTGATCTGCGCCTTTCTCGATGATCGGGCCGGAGCGGGGCTTTACGGGCAGGGCGCGCGGCAGTGGGAAATTCGGACGCTCGAGGCGCTGGGCGACGGCATTCTCGATGCGGCGCTGCTGATGGTCTACGAATCGCGGATGCGGCCCGAGGCGATCCGCTTCGACGACTGGATCGAGGGCCAGTGGGCCAAGATCGATCGCGCCTGCGAAGCGCTGAACCGGCGCTGGATCGGTCATCTGGCCGGGTCGCTCAACGCGGGGCAGATCGCGGTGGGCTGTGCGCTGGCCTATGTCGATTTCCGCCTTGGCGACCGGGACTGGCGGCGCGGGCGCGGCGCGCTGGCGGACTGGTTCGCCGGTTTCGATTCGCGCCCGTCGATGCAGGCCACGCGCCCGCCCGAGGCCTGAACCGGGCCTCAATGGCGTAAATCTGCGACAGTGGCGCCGGTTGCGGACCGCTGTGCGGCTTTGACCGCTGGACGAAACCCCGCCATGTCGCTAGTAACCCGCGCATGATCGCCGTTTTTCGCGGCGCGTTCGCATGTTTGCCCTCCGCGGGCGCAGCAATCGGAGAAAACCTCGTGTCCCACGCAGAAGACCACGAAGGCACCCGGAGAGATTTCCTCTACTACGCCACAGCCGGCGCAGGTGTCGTGACCACAGGGGCCGCCGTCTGGCCGCTGATCAACCAGATGAACCCATCGGCCGACGTGCAGGCGCTGTCCTCGATCCGGGTCGATGTCGGCGACGTGGAACCGGGCACCCAGATCAGCGTCAAGTTCCTGGGCAAGCCGGTGTTCATCCGCCGCCGCACCCAGGAAGAGATCGACTGGGCGAACGAGGTCGATGTCAATGAGCTTCCCGACTCGAACGCGCGCAACGCGAACCTGCCGGCCGATGCCGATGCCAGCGACGTCAACCGCGGCCTGCTGCCGCCGGGCGCGGAAGCGGGCACCGACAGCGAATGGCTGGTCATGATGGGCGTCTGCACCCACCTGGGCTGTGTGCCGCTGGGCGATGGCGCGGGTGAATTCCACGGCTGGTTCTGCCCCTGCCACGGGTCGCATTACGACACCGCCGGGCGCATCCGCAAAGGTCCGGCCCCCGAGAACCTGCCGATCCCGGTCGCCGAGTTCCTCGATGAAACCACGATCAAGCTGGGCTAGGGAGGCTTTGTAATGTCCGGAATTCCGCACGATCACTACGAGCCCAAGAGCGGCTTTGAGAAATGGCTGCACAGCCGGCTGCCCATCGTGGCGCTGGCCTATGACACGCTGATGATCCCCACGCCCAAGAACCTCAACTGGTGGTGGATCTGGGGCATCGTCCTGGCCTTCTGCCTGGTTCTGCAGATCGTCACCGGTATCGTTCTGGTGATGCACTACACCCCGCATGTGGACATGGCGTTCGCGTCGATCGAACATATCATGCGCAACGTGAACGGCGGCTACATGCTGCGATACCTGCACGCCAACGGTGCGTCGCTGTTCTTTGTCGCCGTCTATATCCACATCTTCCGCGGCCTCTACTACGGCTCTTACAAGTCCCCGCGCGAGATCACCTGGATCATCGGCATGCTGATCTATCTGTGCATGATGGCGACCGGGTTCCTGGGCTATGTTCTGCCCTGGGGTCAGATGTCGTTCTGGGGCGCAACGGTGATCACCGGCCTGTTCGGCGCGATCCCGTTCATCGGCGAGGGCCTGCAGACCTGGCTGCTGGGCGGACCGGCCGTGGACAACGCCACGCTGAACCGGTTCTTCTCGTTGCATTACCTGCTGCCGTTCATCATCGCGGCGCTGGTGGCGGTTCATATCTGGGCCTTCCACTCCACCGGCAACAACAACCCTGCCGGGGTTGAGGTGCGCCGCGGGTCCAAGGCCGAGGCCGAGAAGGACACCGTGCCGTTCTGGCCCTATTTCGTCATCAAGGACCTGTTCGCGCTGGCGGTGATCCTCACCGTGTTCTGGGCGGTCGTGGGCTTCATGCCGAACTATCTGGGACACCCCGACAACTATATCGAAGCCAACCCGCTGGTGACGCCGGCGCATATCGTGCCCGAATGGTATTACCTGCCGTTCTACGCGATCCTGCGTGCCTTCACCTCTGACGTGTGGGTGGTGCAGATCGCATCGTTCCTGACCGGCGGCATCGTCGATGCGAAATTCTTTGGTGTGATCGCCATGTTCGGCGCCATCTTCGTGATGGCGCTGGTGCCTTGGCTCGACACCTCGTCGGTCAAGTCCGGCAAGTATCGCCCGATGTTCAAGTGGTGGTTCGCGCTGCTGGTGATCGACTTCGTGGTGCTGATGTGGCTGGGCGCGATGCCGGCGGAAGAACCCTATGCCAGCTTTGCGCTGATCGGGGCTGCTTACTGGTTCGCCTATTTCCTGGTTATCCTGCCGATCCTCGGCGTGATCGAGAAACCGGAAACGCCGCCGGCGACCGTCGAGGAAGATTTCGAGGCGCATTACGGCAAGGCGCCCGGCGCCACGCCGGCCGAATGAGAAAGGGAACGGGACCAATGTTCAAGAAAACCGCAATCGGTGCCGCATTCGCCCTGGCCCTGACCCCTGCCGCGTCTTTCGCGGCAGGCGGCGGAGAGCAGCATATCGAAGACTTCGCCTTTTCCTTCGAGGGCCCCTTCGGCACCTATGACATCAACCAGCTCCAGCGTGGGCTGCAGATCTACACCGAGGTCTGTTCCGCCTGCCACGGACTGAGATACGTACCGTTGCGCACGCTGAGCGACGAGGGCGGCCCGAACCTGCCCGAGGACCAGATGCGTGCCTATGCCAACGACAACTTCGAAGTGTTCGATGCCGAGCTGGACGATTTCCGCCCGGCCAAGCCCACGGACAACTTTCCGGCCAATACTGCGGCCGGTGCGCCGGACCTGTCGATGATGGCCAAGGCCCGTGCCGGGTTCCACGGTCCTTACGGGCTGGGTATCAACCAGCTGGT
>CAYGNB010000116.1:0-1368 GCA_964351135.1 uncultured Rhodobacterales bacterium
GGCAAGGTCATCCAGCTCTGGGGCATGAGCGAACTTCAGGCCGGCACGTTCGGCAGACCCGGAGATCCGCCGGAAAAGCGGTTCGCAACGGCAGGCCGCGCAGCGCCGGGCGCCGAGATCCGCGTGGTGAACGAGGATGGCTCGGAGCTTGCGCCGGGAACAGAAGGGGCCTTGCAGATGCGCGGCGAAGCGTTGTTCGCAGCCTATCTCAACAAACCGCATGAAACCGAAACCGCATTTGATAATCGGGGGTGGTTCGGCACCGGCGACCTGGCAAGATTGGATGACCAAGGGTTTCTGACGATAACGGGACGAACCAAGGAAATCATCAATCGCGGTGGTGTGAAATACAACCCCATCGAGGTGGAAGACATTCTCCAGCGTCACCCGGCGATTGCGCAATGCGCCATTGTTCCGCTTCCCGATCCCGGGCTTGGCGAACGCGGTTGCCTCTGCATCCAACCGAGCGGCGATGCCGATATCACTCTTGCCGAGATGTGCGAGATGCTCGGGGCGGCCGGTATCGCCAAATATAAATGGCCCGAGCGGATGGTGACTCTGGCCGAGTTTCCCATGACACCGACACGCAAGATCAAGCGTGGCGAACTTATCGAAATCGCCAGGAAAAGGACGAATACATGACTGAGCTTTTCACGCCGGAAACCGCCCCGGAAGGGTCGCAGCCGCTCTTGTCGGACGTGCAGGCCAAGATGGGTGGGTTCCTGCCAAACCTCTACCGGCAGATGGCAGCTTCGCCTGCGGTGCTCGACGCCTACCTCACTTTGAGCGGTCTGTTGGCCAAAACCAGCTTCACGCCCGCCGAACAGCAGTTGATCCTGCTGACCGCGAGCGCCCGCAACGGCTGTACCTATTGCGTCGCGGCACACAGCTCGGGCGGCCGGATGGCCAAGCTTGATCCGCAGGCAATCGGCGCGGTGCGCGCGGGCACCCCTGCCGAGGACGAGAAACTCCAGGCCCTTCGGGCGTTCGTCGAGGAGGTTCTGGAAACACGAGGCAAGGTATCCGATGCTGCGCTTCGGGCATTCACCGGTGCCGGGTATACGCGAACACAGGCGATGGAGGTGCTGGTCGGCATTTCCATGAAGGCACTCTCCAACAGCTTTTCGCGGATGTTCGACACTCCGCTGGACGATGTGCTCGAAAAGATGGCGTGGGAGGGCAACGATCGCGTCTGAACCAGTCGGGCCTGATTTCGGCTTTGAAAACCAACGGGTGTGGAGGTCAGGCCGGTCCAGATTGTCCTGTCCGCTGCCAGTTGTGATCGGGTGACGGATTTGCACAAACTGCGGCTGCTCCCAGACAATGGTTCGGGTTATATTTCTGGTGAGCGCGCCGATTGGCTGGCAG
>CAYGNB010000116.1:1468-3925 GCA_964351135.1 uncultured Rhodobacterales bacterium
CTCCCAGACAATGGTTCGGGTTATATTTCTGGTGAGCGCGCCGATTGGCTGGCAGATCGGCAAATGGATCACAGGTGCGGTGCGCGCCATTCTGTGACAACGAAAGAGGGGCAAACGGAAAACCACTGCAAACCGGCGATTGCGTCATCGTAAGCCCGCCGCATAATGAAGCTGACCAGATGAGCCAAAGTCATCCCTGGATCACGCCGCCATCGGTCACACCATCGCTAGCCCCCAACTCGATACGGGCATCGAATAAGCTGTCTGTGCACCGCCTGACCTGACTGGAAAGGACTGCCTGTATGACCGATCAAACGTTGCGCGAGATCACCCATGACCGCGACATGACGATACCGTTGCCCGATGGCACGCGCCTGTCTGCGCGGGTGTGGATGCCGGCCGATGCGACCGAAGATCCGGTGCCGGCGATCCTCGAATATCTGCCCTACCGCAAATCGGATGGCACCGCTGAACGCGACGCGGGGATGCATCCATGGTTTGCCGAACGCGGTTATGCTTGCCTCAGGGTGGACCGGCGCGGGTGTGGCGACAGCGAGGGGTTGTTCGACGATGAGTATTCGGAACAGGAGCTTCAGGATGGTGAAGACGTTATCGTCTGGATTGCGGCGCAGCCCTGGTGCACCGGTGCCGTCGGAATACAAGGCATTTCCTGGGGCGGGTTCAACGGACTGCAGATTGCCGCTCGCGCGCCCGAGCCGTTGAAGGCCGTTATCACCATCGGTTCGACGGTGGACCGCTATGGCGACGACGTTCACTATAAGGGCGGCGTGCTGCAATCGGACAATATCGGGTGGGCGGCGACAGTGCTGTCGTGGTTCTCGATGCCGCCCGATCCGGACCTGATCGGCGAGGCATGGCGCGACACATGGCTTACCCGATTGGAAAACACCCCGCCGCTTGCCCGCATCTGGCACGAACACAACACCCGCGACACCTATTGGAAACACGGGTCGGTCTGCGAGGATTACAGTGCGATCCGCGCTGCCGTGCTGGCCTTCGGCGGATTGCATGACGGATACCGCAACACGATGGGCCATCTGGTCGAAAACCTGTTGGCTCCGGTCAAGGGAATTGCCGGACCGTGGGGGCACAAGTACCCGCATATAAGCAATATCGGCCCCTCGATCGGCTATCTGCAGGAGGCGCTGCGGTGGTGGGACCGCTGGCTCAAGGGGGTGGAAAACGGCGCCGACAGCGATCCCGTCTGGCGCGCGTATCTTATGGACAGTGCGTGTCCCGATCCCGCCGCCGATCACCGGGACGGGCGCTGGATCGTCGAATCCGGTTACCCGGCGCCCGGCGTATCCCTGCAGCGGTTTGAGCTGGGGTCAGAGCTTGCGGGCGATCTGCCATGCACGGCCGCGCCGGATCTGCGCCACGGCGAACAATGCGGCGAGTTTTTCACCTTTGGCTTTGGTCCCGGTGAATTGCCCGACGACCAGCAGCCTGACGATGCCCGCGCCGCCTGCTTCGACGGGGCGAAACTGACGGAAACCATCGACATCGTGGGCCGCCCCCGGCTGCGGCTGGGGCTGTCGGCAGACAAGCCGCGGGCGCAACTCGTGGCGCGGCTGTGTGACCTAAGGCCGGACGGGACGTCGATGCTGATCACAATGGGGATGCTCGACCTGCGTAATCGCAACGGTTTCGGGATGAAGGAGGATTTGATCCCCGGCGAAACGGTGGAGGTAACGCTCGATCTTGACGAGACCGCCTATCGCTTGCCCGCCGGACACCGGTTGCGTCTCGCCGTTGCGGGCAGCTACTGGCCGTTTTCCTGGCCTGAGCCTGAAGCCGCAACGCTAACGATTGGGCACGGCGCCATTGACCTGCCATTGCGCGCACTCGCGCGGGGCGATGAATGGAGCTTTCCACCGCCGGTTTCGGCTCCCACCCGCCCGACCCGTCTGTTGCAGGAAGGCCATGACGAAAAACGGCGCGAGACCGATCCGGCAACGGGGCGTATCACGCTTACCATCGTCTCCGACCACGGTCGGGTAGAGGATCTGGAAACCGGCCTCGTCACCCAGAGTGTAGTCACGGAAATCTGGACGATCGACCCCGCCGATCCGGCCACAGCCGAGGCCCGGATCGACTGGCGCCGCAGCCTCGGCCGGGGCGAATGGCATGTGGCGACGACGGCCGAAACACGTATGACCGGCTCGCATAACCGTTTCGAGATCGTTCAGCGCCTGACGGCGCGCGAATATGGCGAAACCGCTTTTGACAAGGAATGGCGCCACGATGTGCCGAGATAGAGCTCGGATGGCGATCCCGCATAGGGAAATGCGCCGGGCTTTATTGGTTCTCCTCAGTTCCCCGGACAACCAAGCCGGACTGCAAGCTGGCGAATGGTGCCGTGCTCATCGGGTCGTGTGCCAGCAACCATTGGGCCTTCGATGCCGCAGGATATTGCCTTGGTTGTTGTGTCCATCG
>CAYGNB010000116.1:4025-8996 GCA_964351135.1 uncultured Rhodobacterales bacterium
GCAACCATTGGGCCTTCGATGCCGCAGGATATTGCCTTGGTTGTTGTGTCCATCGCATCAGGCTGATCGGTGTAGGATACCAATCCGCTGCCCAAAACGGTGTAGAGGCCGTCAGGCCTGGGCGGAGAGACGTAGCCCTCGGCCTGCACGAGTGTGACCGGCCGGGTAAAGAGCCCCTTTTCCAGACGTTCGACACGCAGCCCTTGGGGGCCGGCGGCGCCGAAGGCGCGCACCACGTCGCCGGGTTCAAGATGCTGCGGTGCGAGGCCGAGAAGCTCGGTGTCACCGATCCGGATGCGGCCCTGCGCATCTGCTCCGAGGTAGGTCCCGGTGATTTGTGCGCCTGTTCGGGCACCGGTAAATCGCTCCAGCCGGCTGGCTTCGATTTCGTTTTCGCGCCACAGCCCGCTGACCGCAATCCAGTCACCCGGCGATACACCGGTGACCGGCCCTTCTGTGTGGACGGTGGTGCCGAGGATTTCCAGCCGTGCGCCATCGACAACGCTGACCGGACCGACCAGCGGCAATACCTGCCGGATATGCCGCGCGCGCCAGTCCTGATCGTCCGGCGTCGCCACCACGGCGACGGTATGGCCGGGGCGGATATCTGCCGCGCTGTGAACGCTGATTCCGTCTTCGACCGGCAGAGCCGGGTCGAAACGGATATGTTGACCGTTGACCCAGATACTCCCCAGTGCGGACACGACGCCGACGATGCCGGTATAGGTAATGCCGGTGCCGATGATACCGCCTTCGCGTTCGTCGGGATCCTGTGCGAAACCGGGAAGGGCAATGGCAGCGGCCAGAAACAGACAGGCCATCAGGCGGGCGGCAGCTCTCATTCCTTGTCCCCTTTGCCCGGTTGGAGCATCTGATAGGCTCCGAATGCAAAACGGCCGCGATGGCCGGTTCCGGCATCTTCTTCCTGTAGCTCGCGCGCCATGGCGCTAATCTCCTCCAGCAGGATCTGAGCTTTCTCCGCCGCTGTTGCCGACAGCGAAGCAATCGATTGTGGCGACAGGTGCGAATAGCGCACGACCCGGTCGAAATGGCGTGGCTGGCCGGGGGGCGCGACCAGATTATGCGTAGCAGCCTGCAGATGCGCCGAAAGCGTCGCCTGGTAGGCGGCAACCATCGCCGTGCTGCCGGCATCGGGTAACAGGGCGCTCGTTTGCAGACGATAGGTGCCGTTGGGGGTCTGTTCGGTGACACCCTGATCCAGCATTGCCGACAGTACGGTTCCCGGCGCCATGTCCACACGGGTGCGGCGGATCAGATCGTAGAGTCCGGGGCCGTCCTCGCCGCCGTCACGCGGGAGATCACGCGGGGTGCCGTCCGGGTCCTGGTATTCCGGCGCCGTCGCCCAATAGCTGACCGCCATCGCGACCGCATTCGACGAGCGCGTGGGCACGGGGTTGTCGTCCTGTGTGCGCAGCCGCTTCACGTCCTTGCGGTGCAATCCGGTGCGCAGGCTGATGCGGCTGTCGCTGGCATCCGCGCCCTCGATCTCGATGGCGGCATCGAACAGCGCGCGTTTCAGGGCTTCGGTCGCCTCCTGCATCGTGACCCCGCGTACCACCATTGCCTGGGCCAGCGGGCCGAGCAGCCTGGCAAGCGCGGCGGCAAAGGGATCTGGGGTCGGGTTGCTCATCTTGGGTCTCGATATAGGTGGTGCCGTTCGAACGCAGCGGCCTTCAGGCGTGATTTCAACGATCTTGTGATGATTGCAACAGTCTTCTTCAATTGCAATGGGAAAATTTCCCATTAAATTTTGCTCCAGTCATTCGAGCCACACGGGAGACCGAGATGCAAAACCTTGCAATTGCCAATGCCCCTCATTTTCAATCGCTGGACAGTGTTACCCACGACCTGCTGAAGCGGCAGGATCCGCTTTCGGCGCTTTCCCCGCTGGACCGTCAGCAGTTTCACCGGTTCGGCTGGGGGCCGCGGGTAGCGCCGCGTTTCCCGACGATCATCGCGGCGATCGACCACCAGATGGCGATGCACCCCGAAGCGGTCGCCGCAGAACACGAAGGTGAACAGATCACCTATGGCGCGCTCAATGCCGCGGCCAACCGGCTGGCAAATGTGCTTTATGCCCATGGTGTAAGGAGAGGGGATGCGATTTGCCTCTATCTCCATCGTTCGTTGCCGATGCTGGTCGGTATCGTTGCGGCGATGCGGCTGGGTGCGGCTTATGTGCCTCAGCATGTTGGCGTCGCCCCGCCCGCGATGCTCCGGCACATCGGTGACGCCACGGGAGCCAAGATCATCCTGACCCTTCGGGAACTGGCCAATGAAGTGCCGGTTGCGTCGCACCAGACGCTCATCCGTATCGACAGCCTGATGTTCGACCCGGCGCTGGATGCCAAAGCGCCCCGCGGTGCCGACGTCACCGCGAGGCCGGGCGACGTGGCGATGATCCTGTTTACATCCGGGACCACCGGCGTGCCGAATGGCGTGCAGGTCACGCACCGCAATCTCTGCAACATCCTGCAAACGGCGCCGGGCGATCTGGGTATGAAATCCGGGCTGCGAGTGGGGCAGATCCTGTCGATCGCCTTCGATATGGCGGCGTGGGAAACCCTTGGTGCGCTGTCGAACGGCGCGACGCTGGTCATTCGCGGCAAGTCGATCCAGGAAACAGCCGAGCGGGTGGATGTGCTGATCGCCACGCCGTCGATCCTTGCCTCGCTGGACGCCGAGCGCTGCCGAAACGTCAGGACGGTGGCCGTGGCGGGCGAGCCCTGTCCACGCCCGCTGGCCGATCTCTGGTCGTCGTTCTGCCGTTTTTACAATTCCTGCGGTCCGACCGAGACCACCATCATCAACACCGCTGCCCCGCACCAGCCGGACAAGCCGGTGCTGTCCATCGGGCGACCCACGCCGAACAACACCGTTTATGTGCTGGACGATGATCTCAAGCCGGTGCCGATCGGTGAAAAGGGCGAGATGTGGGCCGGTGGCGATTGTGTCACGGCGGGCTATCTCGGTGACCGGGCGCTGACCGACGACCGCTATCGCCCCGACCCGTTCCGCCCCGGCCACCTGATGTTCCGCACCCGTGATCTGGGTCGCTGGACCCGGACGGGCGAGCTGGAGCACTTCGGCCGGGTGGACGATCTGGTCAAGATCCGCGGTTTCCGGGTGGAGCTGGATGCGGTGTCCGGCGCCTTGGAGGGCGCGGGCGGCTGTACCCATGCCGTCACGCTGAAATACGACAACCGTACCCTGGTCAGTTTCGTGACCCCCGCCGATGCCGATCTGGACAAGGCGCGCGCAGCGGTTGCCGAAAAGCTGCCTTACTATTGCGCCCCGGCCGTTGTCCTGCCGATGGACGACCTGCCGCGTACCGCGCGCGGCAAGCTGGACAAGCGCCTGTTGCTGCAAATGGCACAGGACCATATCGCAACAGCTGAGGTGGAGCTGGACCAATGACCGTCGAAGCCACCGATCTCCGGTCGCGCGGGGTGAACCCGCGCCGCATCACCCGCCACCCGGCGATGATGGAGTACCGCCGCCTCGCGGCACTGGTCGCGGCCGCCAATCTGACGGTCTTTGTCCTCGGCCTGCAGGATGGCCGCTGGTTCGGGCCACAGGGCTACGCGCTGCAACCCATTGCCGATATGGCCCTGATCAACCTGACGCTCGCCATCCTGATCCGCCAGCAGCGGGTCGTCAACGCGCTGTTCTGGCTTGCCACGCGCATACCGGTCTCGTGGCCGCTGTGGATCCGCTGGGGCGCCGGCAAGGTGTTCCATTTCGGCGGGCTGCATTCGGGCGGTGCCGCGGCGGGTACCGTCTGGTTCGGTTTCCTGCTCTGGGCGATGGTTTCCAACCGGCTGGCCGGCGCGGCCGCGCCGTCGGACCTGACCATCGGGCTGAGTGCGGCGATGATCGCGCTGATGGTCCTGATGGTGGGCTCGGCCATCGGCCCGGTCCGGGCGCGCTTTCACAACGCCTTTGAAAAGATCCACCGCTTCGCCGGCTGGACGATGCTGGCGCTGTTCTGGGGGCAGACGGTCTCGATCACCCGCGACATGGGCGGGGTTCTGATCCAAACTCCGGCCTTCTGGGCGCTTTGCCTTATCACGCTTTCGATCGTGTCGCCCTGGCTCACGCTGAAACGTGTAAAGGTCGAGATCGCCAAGCCGTCCGACCATGCGGTCCTCGCGCGCTACGATTACGGCGACACGCCGTTTCCGGGCAGCTCCAACGCGATCAGCCTGACGCCCTTTGGCGAGTATCACGCCTTTGCCAACATCCCCGCGCCAGACGAGCCCGGCTTTCGCCAGGCCATCAGCCGCGCGGGCGACTGGACCGGCCGCTTCATCGACACCCCGCCGAGCCATGTCTGGGTCAAGGGGATCACCACGTCGGGTGTCGCGCGGATCGAGGTGCTGTTCAGGCGCGTCGTCTATGTCGGCACCGGCTCGGGCATCGGGCCGATCCTGCCGCACCTTCTGGCGGGCAACGTGCCCACCCGGTTGATCTGGTCCACTCGCAGCCCGCGCCGGACCTATGGCGACGCCTTCGTGGACGAGATACTGGCCCATTCGGAAAACCCGGTGATCTGGGACACCGATGCGCAGGGCAAACCCGACCTCTCCGCGCTCGCGTTGCGGGCGGTCAGGGAATTCGACGCCGAGGCGGTCATCGTGATCTCGAACCAGAAACTGACGCGCCGGGTGGTGCACGACATGGAAAGCCTGGGCATCCCCGCCTATGGCGCGATCTGGGACAGCTGAGATGTACGAGACAATCGAAACAGGGGTGGCGGGCCGTGTCGCCACCATCCGCCTGAACCGGCCCGGGCAGTTGAACGCGCTGAACACGCAGGTGATGGAGGAGGTTCTGGCCGCAGCGACCGCCTTCGATGCCGATCCCGCGATTGGGTGCCTGATCCTCACCGGCAACGACCGCGCTTTCGCCGCGGGCGCCGATATCTCGGAACTGGCGGTGCAGGATTAT
>CAYGNB010000117.1:0-5835 GCA_964351135.1 uncultured Rhodobacterales bacterium
GTCTGCATCATGCAGATGGAGGCGGGGCTGGATACCGGTCCGGTGCTGTTGCGCCAGTCCACACCGATCGGCGCGCAGGAAACGACCGCCGATCTGCATGACCGGTTGTCGGCGATGGGCGCACGGCTGATCGTCGAGGCGCTGGCACGGCTGGACGACCTGGTGCCACAGCCGCAGCCCGACGAGGGCGTTACCTATGCCGCCAAGATCGACAAGGGCGAGGCCCGGGTGGACTGGACCCGTCCCGCAGAGGAGGTCGGACGGCTGATCCGGGGGCTGTCGCCCTTTCCCGGCGCCTGGTGCGAGATCGAGGGTCAGCGCGTGAAACTGCTGGGCGCGGAGCCGGTGGCCGGCAAGGGCGTGCCGGGGGAGGTGCTGGAAGGTGCCGCCGACGGCACGCTGGTCGTTGCCTGCGGCAGCGGTGCCCTGCGCCTGACCCGGTTGCAGAGGGCGGGGAAATCGGCGCAGGATGATGCGAGCTTTCTGCGCGGCTTTCCGGTGCCGCGTGGGACCCGGCTGTGAGGCGCGCGCGATGTTTCCGACCCTGATTGGTACAGTGGTGATCGCCGGGATCGTCGGCTATCTGTCCGAACGCAGCGGGTTCACGCGAAACGGTATCGTGCCCTCGATCATCATATGTGTCGGCGGGGCGTTTCTGTTTTACTTCGTGCGCGTGATGTTCGGGATCGGCTTCGGCTCGCCGGGGATGAATGCGGTCCTGTCGTCGATCGGCGCGCTGATCATCGTGCCGTTTCACTGGCGCCGCCGATAGGGGCCGCTCATCCGCCCTGACGGGCGACTTCGCTGGGTGCGCGCGACAGGACAAGAGGAGCGAGGGAAGCGGTATGGGCGTGATTGCACTGATTATCGTGGGTGCCGCGGCCGGGTTTCTGGCGACGCGGCTGATGCGGATCGAGGCCGATATACCCACCACCATGTTCGTGGGTATCGTGGGTGCGCTGCTGGGCGGGCTGATCCTGCGGGCGCTGGTCGCAGTGACGGGCGCGTTGGCGGGGTTTGTCGGCGCGGTTCTGGGCGCGTTACTGGTGCTGTGGCTCTGGCAGCGGTGGCGGCAACGCTAGATCCGGCAGGGCCGAGGTCGGTTTTGCCCCGTTTTGGGTCGGAACGATTTGGCGCATGGCCGCCGCCTTGGGCATAAATCCCGGCAAGCGGACTCAATAAGGGAGCGGGACGGATGAAAACCCATGTCAAGGCGCTGGTCGTCGGCGGCGGCGCGGTCGGGACGTCGATTGCCTATCACCTTGCACGGGCGGGCTGGCAGGACGTGATGCTGCTGGAACGCGACGAGTTGACCAGCGGGTCGACCTGGCATGCGGCGGGGTTGCTGCCGCTGTTCAACATGTCCTACGCGACCACCCATATTCACCAGTATTCGGTCGATTTCTACAAGACGCTGGAAGAGGAAACCGGGCTGAATGCCGGGTTCTTTGTTGTCGGCAACCTGCGCATGGCACAGAGCCGTGCGCGTATGGACGAGTTTCAGCTATATGCTTCGACCGCCGAAACCTGCGGCGTTCCCTATGAATTCCTGACGCCCGACGAGATCAAGGCCCGCTGGCCGCTGGTGCGCACCGAGGATCTGGAGGGCGCGCTGTTTCACCCGACCGACGGTTACATCAACCCTGCCGATGTCACCATGGCGATGGCCAAGGGCGCCCGCCAGCGTGGTGTGACAATCGAGCGCAAGTGGCAGGTGGATGGCTATGAATGGACCGGCAGCGACTGGCGCGTGACCTGTACGAAGATGATCGAAAAGGGCGGCAACCTGGTGCCGTCCGACGAACAGGTCGTGATCACCGCCGAACATGTGGTCACCGCCACCGGCAACCATGCACAGCGTACCGCGCGCCTGCTGGGGATCAAGATCCCGGCGATCCCGGTCGAACATCAGTATATCGTCACCGAACCGGACCCGGCGCTGGTCGAGTATCGCAAGGCGGGGCATCCCGAGCATCCGGTCCTGCGCGATGCCGACGCCAAATGGTATGTGCGCGAGGAACGCGGCGGCTGGATCCTGGGGCCCTATGAACGGAACGCGCCGGCGCGGTTCCTCTATGACGTGCCCGAGAGTTTCCGCGCCGATCTCTTCCCGCTCGATCTGGAACGGATCGAAGCGGAATACATGTCGATGATCCACCGCATCCCGTCGTCGGAAACCGTGGGGCTCAAGGACGATTACAACGGCCCGATCTGCTATACCCCCGACGGCAACCCGTTGGTGGGGCCCGCGCCGGGGCTGCGCAACATGTGGCTGGCCGAGGGGTTCAGTTTCGGCATCACCGCGGCGGGCGGCACGGGCCACTATCTGGCGCAGATGATGGTCGAGGGCGAGGCCGAGATCGACATGGCGTCGCTCGAGCCCACGCGGTTCGGAAGCTGGATGACCACCGAATGGTCCGCGCGCACGGACGAAGAGGCCTATGAGCACGTCTATATCCTGCACCACCCGGACGAAGAGCGCGAAGCCTGCCGGCCGCTGCGCACCGCGCCCGCCTATGACCGGCAGAAGGCGCTGGGCGCGCAGTTCGGGCAGGTGAACGGATGGGAAAGGCCGAACTACTACGGTCCGCTCGACGCGCCGGACAGTTTCGACCACGACGCGCGCAGCTTCCGCCGGGGCGGCTGGTGGCAATATGCGGTCGATGAGGCCCGGGCGATCCGCGAGGGTGTTGGCCTGGTCGACGCGACCGCCTTTGCCAAGCATGTGGTCAAAGGGCCCGGAGCCACCGCGTTCCTCGACTGGTTTACCTGCAACCGTCTGCCCAAGGTCGGGCGCATCAACCTGACCTATGCGCTGACGGCAGCGGGCACCACGCGCACCGAATACACCATCGTCCGGCTGGCCGAGGACGAATATTACCTCGTTTCGGCCGGGGCCTGGGCCGCCTACGATGCCGATTTCCTGCGCAAGGCCGCCGCCGACAAGGCGGGCGAATTCGGCTATATCGAGATCCAGGACGTAACCACCCAATGGGGTGTCTTTGCCATCGCCGGGCCGAAATCGCGCGATGTCCTGAACGAACTGGTGAAGGATGCCGACCCCGCCACGGTGCTGTCGAACAAGCGGTTCCCGTGGCTGTCCATGCGCGACATCGAACTGGGCATGTGCCCGGTGCGTGCCATCCGCGTGGCCTATACGGGCGAACTGGGGTGGGAATTGCATCACCCGATCGAGATGCAGACCTACCTCTGGGACCAGTTGATGGCCGCCGGTGAAAAGCATGGGCTGAAACCGGTGGGCGCGCGGGCACAGAACTGGCTGCGGCAGGAAAAATCCTATCGCGCCTTCGGTACCGAACTGGGCCGGGACGCCACTCCGCTCGAGGCCGATCTGCCGCGTTTCGTGGACCTGTCCAAGCCGTTTCACGGCAAGGCCGAGATGGAGGCCAAGGGCATCCGGTCGAAATGCGTCACGTTGCTGATCGACGGGCCGGACGATGCGGACCCGTGGGGGCGCGAGGCGCTGTATGACGGGGATACCCGCGTGGGACGGCTGACCTCGGGCGGCTATTCGGTTCATTTCGGCAAGTCGATCGGGATGGGGTATGTCCGTCCGGATCTGGCCGAGCCGGGAACGCGGCTGAAGGTCAGGATGCAGGGCCAGCTGTGGGATGCCGAAATCGTGCCCGACAGCCCCTATGACCCCGAGAACGCGGCGATTCGCAAGGACGGCTGAAGCCTGTCAGCCGCAGTTTGTTCCGGCGGTCAGTGAAGGACCGCCGGAACCGGTTCGGACATCTGCACCGTGAGCGCGATACGTTTGAGCGCGAGACCAAAGTCGCCGGCCAGCGATGCCAGTCCGGGCGCCGCATCGGGGCGCACCAGAAGCGTCGCCAGCAGCAGCGCGTCCTCGCGCTGGTTGTCGACCGCGGCCGCGACCATATGGGCGAAACAGCTTTCATCCGCGCCCAGGCAACGGCAGGTGACGTCATGGCGCATCATCGCGCGCCGTCCCTGGCGGGCAATCAGCGCACAGACATCTTCAAAGGTACGAAGGGCCGCGCGCGCAGATTGCGCACCCAGCGTCGTCGCGAATTCGTTCCACATCTGCGCCTTGCCGTCCGGCCCGTCCGACCAGAGCCGCAGGTAGAGCACCGCGCCGGCTTCGACCGGGTCGAGATCGGCAACCATCCCGACGGGCGCGCCGCCGCGATTCTTGTGGCAATCGTTCATTTTGTCAGAATCAGTTTGCCGGCGCGGGTGATGCGCAGCGAATAGATCATGCCGTTGAGCACGATGTTCGCCAGCGGTCCGCCACGGGTCAGGTCGGTGGCGTCATAGGTGGGCAGGGCGGGAACGGCAGTGGTTTCAACGATTTTTGCCATGTCGGTCATGTCCGGGTCTCCGAGGCCGAGGCACGCCGCCGGTCACGGGTGGCGGGTGCAGGTGGGGTTGTCGGCTTCCCGCGTGCGGCGACGGGTGGCTGATTCAATAGTTGATAGAAATAATAAGGTATGTCAACCGCGCGTATTTAACCGGTGATCGCGGCGTGCCGTCCAGGTCATTCCACCTGCCGTTGCGCGATCGCGGCGCCATCGACGAGATTGGAGGACGGGAACAGCACAACACGGTCGCCAGGCGACAGCCCGTCGAGCAGTTCGGCGTCCACCCCGTTGTTGTGCCCGATCTTCACGGGGGTCAGCGTCGCCCGCCCGCCGACGTCGCGGAATACCGCCCACCCCTCTGGCTGCCGGAACAGCGCGCTGGACGGCACGATCACGGCGTCGTCGCTTTCCCACACCACAATCTGCACCTCGACGCGATAGCCGTGGCCGAGATTGCCCCGATGTGCTGCGGGGTCGGTGAAATCCACGGTGGTTTCAACCCGCTGCTCTTCGACACCGAGCGCCGAGAACTTGGTGAAGCCGTAGGGGTCGATCCGGCTCACACGGCCGTCCAGATCCTCGGACCCGCCCCAGTTGGTGATGATGACCCGGTTGCCCTCGCTCACCTGCACGGCGTCCGAGGACAGCAGTTCGGCCATGACCTCCAGTCCGCTGTCCACATTGCCGATCTCCAGGATCGGTTCGCCTGCGGGCAGGGTGGTTTCGCTCTTGTGCATCACCCGCAGGATGGTGCCGTCGATCGGTGCCTTGAGCGGGATCGCGGGCGCCAGCCGGGTTTCGGTGGCCAGCGCCTCGGCCAGTCCCACATCCTCGAACCCGATCAGCTGTGCCTGTGCGTTCTTCAGTTCCGCCTCGCGCATGGCAATCGCGGCGGTGACGGTATCGGTCGCGGCCTTGGCCACGCGCGATTCCTGTTCGGCCCGTTCGAGCACGACGCGGCTGGTGATGCCGCGTTCGACCAGTTTCTGCACCCGCTGCAATTCGCTCTGGGAATATTCGTGGGTGGCTTCGGCGGCCGCGAGATCCGCCTTGGCCACCCGCAGCGCCGCCTCTGCGGCCTTGACCGCCGCCTCGGCCTGTTCGCGCGTCCGCACATCGAGCGCGGAGGGGTTGGTGGGGCGCATCTGCGCCACCACGGTCTGCCCGCCGGCGACACGGTCGCCCGGCAGTACCTCGACCCGCTGCAATTCACCGGCGACCGGCGACGAGACCACATAGGGTTCATGCACCCGTGTGCGCCCCTCTTCGTTGATGGTCACCACCATGTGGCCCTGCCGGATCTCGGCCATGTCAACCAGCATCGGGCGCGGCCAGAAAGCGGCTGCGAGCGCCGCCGCGACCAGCAGCGCCGCACCCAGGGTCAGGACCGAACGGGACCTCTTCTTCCTCTGCGCCATTTGCCTCACTCCCTCGTCTTCAGGGCTTCGACCATTTCGGTCCTGTAGATGTCGCGTTTCACCAGCCAGCC
>CAYGNB010000117.1:5935-8916 GCA_964351135.1 uncultured Rhodobacterales bacterium
ACATAGCGCATCCCGCCGGCGCCCTGATCCATCAGCTTTTGCATCGACGCGCGGTTTTCCGCCTTGACGCTGACGCCAGCCACCATCGGCATGTCCTTGAGCGCCCTGTAGATGGCCGCTTGCCTGTCCGCATCCACCCGCAGATAGGCGCCCGAGACACGCAGGGGTTCCCCGAGCAACCGGTTCAGCGCGGCCAGATCCATATAGGCGGGGGCGCCCATCAGGCTCTCGGCCACGCCCATCACCGGCACCTCCACCACCGGCTGGCGGCCTTCGCGGATGTCGAGGCGCAGAACCTCGCCCGCCCCGATGCCGAGCGTCTGCGCCAGCCCGGTGGACAGGATGATGCCGTCCTCGCGCAGGAAGATATCGCGCCGGTCGCTGTCGAGCGCGCGAAACAGCCGCGCATCCGGGGCGAGCCCGTTCACATATCCGCGATAGTCGTCACGGCCGTTGCGCAGGATCGCGCCGACCACGCGCACCGGTTCGACCTCGATCACGCCCGGCAGGCTCTCCAGATCAAAGACGCTGCGCGCTTCGATCGGGTGAATGAAACTCACCATCACGTCCGACCGGTCGAGCACGTTGAAGGACAGGTCCATCATGTCATCGAAACTGTTCAGCACCGATGTCATCGCCGCCGACAGCGCCACGCCCGCGGCCACGCCCGAGATCGCCCCCATCATGCGCCAGGGCTGGCGGGTCAGGCGGCGCAGCACCATCCGGCTGGGCTGGTCGAGCAGCCGCGCCAGAAACGGCCCCATCCTGCGGGCGCGGCTGAAATCCTCGGGCGCTTCGGCCTGCATCGCATCCGCCGGCGTCAGCGAAAACACCCGGCGCAGAACGACCACGCCACCGGCCGAGGCCGACAGGATCGAGGTGCCGAACCCGATCAGGAACGACGACGGTTCGACCCTGAAGATCAGGAAGGGAAACTTGAAGTAGACCAGGTATAGCTCGACCATCGCCCGCCCGGCGGCGATGCCCAGCAACCCGCCCGCCAGCGCGCCGCCCACGGCGATGCTCAGGATCAGTTTGAAATAGTGCCAGCCGACTTCGGGATCGGTGTAGCCGAATGCCTTGAGCAACCCGATCTGGCCCCGTTCCGCCTGCACCAGCCGCGAGATAACGATGTAGAGCAGGTAGGCCGCCACCGCGAGAAACACCGGCGGCACCGAGGTCGATGTTGACCGCAGCCCGCCGATTTCCTCGGTGATGTAGCGGTTCGAGGTCATGTCCTCGATCCCGTAGGCACCGCTGCCGCCATAGCGGTCCAGAACCAGGTCGATGGCGTCGATCACCGCCTGCGGGTGGGCATCGCGGGTGAGCGCGACCAGCGCCTCGTTGAACGCGCCCTTCATGTCGAAGGCGGCGCCGAGTGCGGTGCGGCTCATCCAGATCACCGCGTATTTGCCGTCCTCCGACACCATGTCGCCCGGCGCGGTGGAGACCAGGAATTCGGGCGCCTGGGCCAATCCGACCACCGAGAAGCCGCGGCGGAACCCGTTCATGGTGGCGCTGATGGTGTCGCCGGGCCGCAATCCGTGGGCGCGGGCGAAACTGTTGAGCAGCACCACCTCGTCCGCGCGGTCCCCGGCGAACATCCGCCCATCGGTCAGAAAGATGCCGTTCAGGCCGGGGTCGCCGAAATCCGGCAGCGACACCGCCCGCGCCTGGATCGGTACGTCCCGCCCCGGCAGATCCACCAACGCGCTGCCGGTGACGCGGGTTTCCACCGCCGCTACGCCGGGGATCTGGCGCAGGTCGATCTGTAAGCGGTCGGGCGCGCGGGCCACCGGGGCAAAGATCCCAGCCAGCCGGTAGCGTTCGTAATAGGCGGCACGGGTTTCTTCGAGCGAGGCCACGAGCCCGGTCATCATCACCTGCAACAGCACGCCGACCGCGATCACCGCGCCGATGGCGATGGCCTGCCCCTTGATCCGCCAGAGGTCGCGCGCGAGTTTCCTGTCCAGCGGGGCCATGCGTGCGTTACCAGCTGATTTCTTCCGGCGTCAGTTTGTTGGTGTTCACGGTCACCTCATGCACTGCACCATCGCTGAACCGGATCACGCGGTCCGCCATCGCCGCCTGTGCGGCGGCATGGGTGACGATCAGCACGGTGGACCCGAGCTGTTCGTTCACGTTTTTCAACACGTTCAGAACTGACCGGCCCGTGGTGCTGTCCAACGCGCCGGTGGGTTCGTCGCAAAACAGCACGTCGGGCTGTTTGGCCACCGCACGGGCGATTGCCACGCGTTGCTGTTCGCCGCCCGAAAGCTGGGCGGGGAAATGGTCGGCCCGGTCGGCCAGATCCACCAGCGCCAGTGCCTCATCCGGGTCCATCGGATTGTCGGCGATCTCGGTCACCAGTTCCACATTCTCATGCGCGGTCAGGCTGGGCATCAGGTTGTAGAACTGGAATACGAAACCCACGTGATCGCGCCGGTACCGGGTCAGTTCCCGGTCGGTCATCGCGCTCAGGTCGCGGTCGCGAAACAGCACCTGGCCCTCGGTTGCCCGGTCCAGCCCGCCGACGATGTTGAGCAGGGTCGATTTGCCGCTGCCCGACGGGCCCAGCAGCAGCACGATTTCACCCTCGGGGATCTCGAGATCGACGCCGCGCAGCGCGTGCACCGCCGCCGGGCCTTCGCCGTAGATCTTGCGCAGCCCGCGCGTGGTATAGGTGTTGGTGGTCATCGGCCTGCCTCCGTCCGTCGAAGGCTAGACCCGCGCGTTCGATCTTGGCAAGGGCAGGCTCAGGCGGGGACGCGTGTCCCGTGATCCGCGCGGGCACGTACATGCGCGTCGATGGCGGCGATCTGGTTGGCGGTCAGTTTCAGCCCCAGCCGTGTCCGGCGCCAGACGAAATCCTCGGCCGCTCGAACCCATTCATGGTCCACCGCCCAGTCCAGTTCGCGCGCGGTGATACCGGCGCCGAACTCGGTGCCCAGATCGGCGGCCGAGGCGGCATCGCCCAGCAT
>CAYGNB010000118.1:0-2599 GCA_964351135.1 uncultured Rhodobacterales bacterium
TCGCGCGCGGGTCGAAGTTCTTGTAGACCCGGTGGCCAAAGCCCATCAGGCGGAATGGATCGTCCTTGTCCTTGGCGCGTGCGATGAATTCGGGAATACGGTCGACGGTACCGATCTCTGCCAGCATCTCCAGGCAGGCTTGGTTGGCACCGCCATGGGCCGGCCCCCAGAGGCAGGCGATACCGGCGGCAATACAGGCGAATGGGTTGGCACCCGACGATGACGCCAGCCGCACCGTCGAGGTCGATGCGTTCTGTTCGTGATCTGCATGCAGCGTAAATATCCGGTCCATGGCGCGCGCCAGGATCGGGTTTACCTCGTATTCCTCGCAGGGCACGGCAAAGCACATGCGCAGGAAGTTCGACGCATAGTCGATGTCGTTGCGCGGATAAACGAAGGGCTGACCGATGGTATATTTATAGGCCATCGCGGCGATGGTCGGCATTTTGGCGATCAGCCGGTGCGACGCCACTTCGCGCTGGCGCGGATCGTTGATGTCGGTGCTGTCGTGGTAGAAGGCCGACATCGCGCCGACGACACCAACCATGATCGCCATCGGGTGCGCATCCCGGCGGAATCCGCGGAAGAAGTTGATCATCTGTTCATGCACCATCGTATGGTGCGTGATTGTGGATTCGAAATTCTCCAACTCGGTCGCGGTCGGCAGATAGCCGTAGAGCAGGAGGAAACACACTTCGAGGAAGTGGGACTTCGATGCCAACTGGTCGATCGGGTAACCGCGATGCAGCAGTTCACCCTTTTCACCGTCGATATAGGTGATGGTGCTGTCGCAACTTGCGGTCGAGGTAAAGCCGGGATCGTAGGTGAACACGCCTGCGGTGCCATACAGCTTGCGGATGTCGATCACATCCGGGCCAGCGGTGGGCGAGAAGATCGGCAGGTCATAGCTCTTGCCATCAAAGCTCAGCGTTGCGGTTTTGTTGCTGTCAGTCATCTTTCCCTTCCTCTGTCTCGCCTCAATCTTGCGTCAGACGGGCCTCTTACGCCGGCGTCTGGCCAGCGCGCCCGAACTTACTTGCAGCAGACCCCTGTTCAGGAATGCGCGTTGCGCGCTGCCGCATCCTGCAGCCGGGCCACGGTTTCGTCGCGGCCCAGAACCAGCATCATGTCGAAGACCGACGGCGTTACCGCACGGCCTGCCAGCGCGGCCCGCAGCGGGCCGGCCAGCTTACCGAACTTGGTGCCTTTCTCCTCGGCGAAGGTACCGAGCGTGGCTTCCAGATCGTCCCGCGTCCAGCTAGCAGTTTGCAGGCGCGGCGTCAATTCAGACAGTATACCGTCGGATACCGTTTGCAGGGCTTGCTGCGCCTTACCGTCCGGCTCGATTGGGCGGTCTGCCAAAGCAAAGTGTGCTTTTTCAATAAGTTCCGGAAAGGTTCGTGCCCGATCCTTGAGGCAATACATCGCATCCTCAAGCCGTTGTGCCTGCCGTTCGGTCAAGGCAGGCTGCCCGGTTGCAGCCAGATAGGCGCCAATTTCACGCTGCAGTGCGGCATCGTCAGAATCGGCAATGTGGCGGCCACAGAGATTCTCGAGCTTCTTGATGTCGAACCGCGAGGGGCTTTTGCCGATTCCGTCCAGATCGAACCATTCACGGGCCTGTTCGTCGGTGAAATACACATCGTCCCCGTGGCTCCAGCCGAGCCGCGTCAGGTAGTTCCGCATGCCGGCGGCCGGATAGCCCATTTTCTGGTATTCATCGACGCCCGTGGCGCCGTGCCGCTTGGACATCTTCTTGCCGTCCGGGCCATGAATCAGCGGGATATGCGCCCAGACGGGCACGTCCCATCCCATCGCGTCATAGATCATCATTTGCCGTGCTGCGTTATTGAGATGGTCGTCGCCGCGGATCACATGGGTCACACCCATGTCATGGTCATCTACAACAACCGCCAGCATGTAGACCGGTGTGCCGTCCGATCGTAACAGGATCATGTCATCGAGCTGGTCGTTGCGGATGGTCACATCGCCCTGAACCCGGTCGTGGATGACCGTTGTTCCGTCCTGTGGGGCCTTGATACGGATCGCATAGGGGGCATTGGGGTGAGTGGAGGGATCCGCGTCGCGCCATGGGCTGCGGAACAGGGTGCTGCGGCCCTCGGCGCGGGCGGCTTCGCGAAAGGCGGAAATCTCGTCCTGCGTCGAAAAGCACTTGTACGCCTTGCCTTCGGCCAGCAACTGGCGCGCCACCTCGGCGTGGCGATCGGCGCGTTCGAACTGGCTGACCACGTCGCCGTCGTGATCCAGCCCCAGCCATGTGAGCCCCTGAAGTATCGCTTCGGTGGCCTCGGGCGTGGACCGGGCGCGGTCCGTATCCTCGATGCGCAGCAGGAACTTCCCACCGCGACCGCGAGCATAGAGCCAGTTGAACAGCGCCGTTCGCGCCGTGCCGATATGCATGAATCCGGTGGGCGACGGGGCGATACGGGTAACGACGGGGGCGGTTTCGGAGGCGGGCATCGGGTCGATTTTACCTTTTGATAACCATGTAGAGGCTAGGGTTCGCGCCTGTCTATCGGGCCGGCAGTCAGGGGGCAAGCATGGGCATCCTCGCGCGTATCGACGCGGTGCTGCTCGG